>PWLN01000069.1 GCA_003559375.1 Balneolaceae bacterium
CGCCAATGATGCCGGTAGATGCTACAATTACATTTTCTTTTGGGATATGTAACTCTTCCGCAGCAACTTCGGCCATAGCCACAGCACCTTTCCAGCCTTCCACGCCTGTACAGGCGTTGGCATTGCCAGAGTTGATTACAAATGCCTGAGCAATTCCGTCTTTAATGTGTTCACGGCTTACTTTTATCGGTTCGGCACAAACAATGTTTCGGGTAAACAGAGCGGCAGCCGAAGCAGGTACTTCAGAATATATGATGGCAAGATCTCTTCGCTTCGATTTGATACCCATATGGGCTCCCCAGCAGGTAAATCCCCGAACGTGTGTAATATTATTTAACATAGTTATGCAACATGTTTGATTAAAAAGAGAAATGAAGTTTTAGCAAGCGATAAGATGAGATGGCTTTTATACTGAAGCATCTCAACAGAGATGTTATGATACCCGCCTGCCGGGAGGGAATGGGAATGCCGGCGACATCGGGCTGCGGCGTGGTGTAGCTTGAGGTAATATGTTGCTTTGATTGTTTTTCATAACACTGACCGATGATAACAAAAAACATGAATAATCACCCAATTTTTTTTTGCAGGTAATAATTTCAGGGATTCAGGGGTATATGCCTGAGGCCTGTTGCTTCAATTAATCCGAAAATAATGTTCATGTTTTGCACAGCCTGACCTGCCGCGCCTTTCATCAGATTGTCTATGGTTGAGACGGTGATGATTTTGTTGGTACGTTCATCATAGGTTGCAAAAATATCGCAGTAATTGGATCCGCGAATATTTTTAACAGAAGGCGGTTCGTCAAAAACCCGCACGAAATGCTCTTTCTCATAGATTGAATAAAAAAGCTCCTGAACCAGATCTTTGCTCACCTGTTTTTTGGGTGTACTGTAGGTAGTGGTTAGAATTCCCCGATCAATCGGAAGGAGATGAGGAGTAAAAAGCACTTCTGTAGAATACCCGGTATAATTTTGAAGCATACACTCAATTTCCGGAGTGTGTCTGTGCCTGAGCAGTGAGTACGCTGAAAAATTGCCGAAAACATTGGGGAAATGAAGTCCCTGTTTGGGTTTGGCACCTGCGCCTGTAACACCCGATTTGGAGTCCACAACTATAGATGTAGGATTTATGAATCCCGCCTTAATGAGAGGCGCCAATGCCAGTATAGCCGATGTGGGATAGCAGCCCGGATTGGCAACAAGCCTTGCGCCACGGATTTTGTCACGAAATAACTCCGGCATTCCGTAAACCGATTCTTCCATGAATTTTGGGGCGATATGTGTTTTGCCGTACCACTCTTCATAAATGCCCCGCGAAGAGAACCTGAAATCTCCGGACAGGTCAATTGTAATAAACTTACCGGTACCATGTTCTTTTACAAAATTCATGGATGCGCCATGAGGCAGTGCAAGAAATACCAGGTCAACATCATGCCCGGCAATATCCTGCACAGAAGAGATTTTGATATCAACCGCATCGAGCAAGTGGGGATGTACATCAGCGATGTTTTTACCCTGTTGACTTTCACTTGTCAGGAATTCAATAGTTACATCCGGGTGATGAGCCAGCAATCTCACCAGTTCCGAACCCGTGTATCCTGTAGCCCCCACAATTCCAACTTTGTATTTAGGCATTTTTCTCCACAGTTTTAATGGATTCAATAAGGGCATCTACAATTTTATCGATCTCTTCCTTACTGATGATGAGCGGCGGAACAAGACGTATTACATTTCCGGATGCACAATTGGCAAGGACGCCTCGTTTCATCATTTCCTGAACAACAGGCGCTCCGGGAAACGAGAGCTCTACCCCAATCATCAATCCTTTTCCGCGAACATCCTTAATTGCCTTCCAATTGGTGGAGAGGTCTTTCATTCGAGTGATAAGGTAGTTGCCGCGAACACGTGCCATCTCGCACACATTTTCATCTTCTATTACATCAAGAGTTTCCAATGCAACAGCACAAGCCAGCGGGTTGCCTCCAAAGGTAGTTCCATGATTTCCGTGTTCCAATGCTGATGCAAATTTTTCTGTGGCAATTACTGCTCCTATTGGGAATCCGGAAGCCAAAGCTTTCGCAAGCGCAACCATATCAGGTTTGATGCCATAATGTTCATAGGTAAATATTTTGCCGGTTCTTGCAATACCGCATTGAATTTCATCGAATATCAGCGGAATATCAAACTTGTTACAAAGTTCACGGGCTTTCTCGAGATATGGTTTTGTGACTTCGATAATGCCGCCTTCACCTTGAATAGGTTCAAGAATAATTCCAATTGTTTCCTCATTAACACTGGCCTCCAATGCCTTAACGTCATTTAATGGTATTCTCTTAAAACCGGATGGAATTGGGTGGAAACCTGTCTGGTATTTATCTTTTCCTAATGCGATTGTACCTAATGTTCTGCCATGAAAAGAGTTATCCATGGAAATGATGACTCCGGTTTTTCCCTTATTGGCAGCATATTTTCGTGCAACTTTAACAGTGCACTCAATGGCTTCAGCGCCACTGTTACAGAAAAAGGCACGGTCGAGGCCGGATAATTTTACAAGTTTTTCGGCAAGATCACTTTGCGGCTCATTGTAAAAGAAGTTGGAAACGTGCATCAGTTTTTCTGACTGTTTCTGAATGGCTTTAACAATACGCGGGTGGCAGTGTCCCAGATTGTTCACAGCGATACCTGCAAATGCATCGATATACTCATTTCGTTCATCATCCCAAACTTTGGAGCCTTTGCCTTTTACAAGGGCAATCGGGAATCGGCCATAAAGGTCAAAATGATATTTATCGGCTTTCTTTTTCGCAGGTTGTTTTCCGAATACGGTTTTAACTGTCTTGAATATTTTTCCTGAAATATTTGTAGGCATGGGAGTAGTTCTGTTAATAAATTTTTTTAGTCGCAACATCTGAATATTTGCCACTGAGGGCACTGATATACACAGAGGGTATCCGTGTTAGTCGGTGTTTTCCGTGGCAATAAAAAATACCCTGGTTCAGAAAATTATCTAAAATTTTAAAAAATGGTAGTTCCGGTTTCATCATCTGTGAGCAAAATACGCAATAATTCACCATTCTTTGCACCATTTATGATATGAGCGGACTGTACCCCTTTTTCCAGAGCAATCAGGCAAGCATCCAATTTGGGTATCATTCCTCCGCTGATTATGGTACCATACAGTGATTTTGCGTGTTTTTTGGGCAGAATGTGAATAATTGATTCGGGGTCTGACATGTCTTCAAGAAGTCCGTCAATATTGGAAATGGCTACAAATTTTTCGGCTGATAGCGCACCCGCGAGATGGGCTGCAAACATATCGGCATTAATATTATAGCAGCTGCCATCACGGCCTGATGAAATTGGAGA
>PWLN01000456.1 GCA_003559375.1 Balneolaceae bacterium
ATCGCGGCAAAGAAAGACTTCCGAAGTCTTTCAGGCTTCTGAAAATAACGGGAATGGGTTTGTAGGGGAAGCAGCGCTGGCAAAGACCGAGAGACTTCGGAAGTCTGCCAAGGGAAACAACCACGGCAAAGAAAGACTTCCGAAGTCTTTCAGGCTTCTGAAAAAAACGGGAATGGGTTTGTAGGGGAAGCAGCGCTGGCAGAGACCGATAGACTTCGGAAGTCTGGCATAGGGTGCGGTTCGTAAGCAGTTGAACAAATCTCTGCAAACTGATTATCCGGAATCATTTCAACATCTTTTTGGATCGATCAGGGATGAGAATTTCACTATTCCGATGATTGTACATTCAGAATTACTCTTTGGTGTAGAAAACAGCAAACGGAAAACTGAAAATAGAGCAAAGCTTAATGAATTTCTTCTGCCTTTTGAGATCATTCCCTATACCGAAAAAATTTCAGAAACATATGCTGAAATTCGCACGAATTGTAAAAAAAAGGAACCATTGTGGGACCAAATGATCTTTTAATCGCTGCTATAGTTATTTCAAGCAATGGTACACTGGTAACTCGAAATACGAAAATATTCAAGAGGGTTGGTGCCTTGAAACTTATCGAATGGTAAAGCTATTTTTTTAATCCACCCCATAACGCAAGATAATATTTCCTCCCACAACCCAGACTGCCTGGCTGTTTACGATCTGTACGGAAGTAAAGCTGCCATCATAAGGCACATTTTGCAGAATCCAGGTATTACTGCCATCCCTGGTGTGTAAAACTACAATTCTACTTGTTACCGTATCATTCTGAAACATGCTTCAAAACATGCCCCTGGCTTGTAGCAGTCCATCCAGTCTGGCTATTTATAAAAAAAACTGAATTCATAAATAAAAATTGATCTCTGAATCCACTTTGAGGTTCCGGCCATCCTTCTACATCCTGAAGTTGCCAATTATTCCCTCCATCAATAGTGCGATAAATCGTTCCAAATGCACCAACCGTCCACCCTATTTGGGGGTTAATAAATTGTATTCGATTAGCATTGTATGGGAGTGTGTTTTTTAATTCCCAGTTAATTCCACCATCATTTGTTTGGAAAATGTTTCCATCAAATGTTCCGACTCCCCAGCCATTCATTCCATCAGGAAATGAAATTGAGAATAAGTTTGATACATCCATCTCAATCCATGTACTGCCTCCATCCGTTGTTCGATATGAAGGGCCACCAAAAGTTGCTGCCCACCCGGTATCAGGATCAGCAAAATCGATAGATGTAACTGTATGATCTGTTCCAATTTCTATAGTTTGCCAATTTAAGCCACTATTGGTTGTTCTTAATATTTTCCCACGGCCACCTACCCACCCGGTATCTTCATCAATAAAAAATACAGCTCTTGGAAAGTTGTTTAAGTTTAGTTGCTCAGTCCAGGTATCTCCACCATCATTTGTATAAAATACGATGCCAGGATTAGGACTATCCCTGTAATCTCTAAAAGCTACCCATCCGGTGTTATTATCCGTAAAATGTACTCCGTAAGCCAATCCAGATACACCAATATTTGATTCAGCCCAATTTTCACCTCCATCTGTTGTCCTTAAAAACCTGCCATCATTTCCAAATATCCATCCATTCTTGTCATCTGTAAAATACAGGGCATTTAAGTTACTATTGATTCCTTCTATTTGTGTTTGTACAATCCATTTTGCATCCTCCATGATAAAGATTGACTGAATATCAATCTCATTCTGAAATGAAATTATTATGGGGTTATCTGTGCCTTCAATATCACCTCCCCAGCTTGCAAACTGCCATCCTTCATCCGGCAGGGCCGTGAGCCGTACTCTTCTCTCAGTATTTGATGAGGCAGCACCCATTTTCGATGTTTCATCCAAAAACTCAATTTCCACTTCTCCATTACCCTCTACAGTTACACTTACCACCTGCTCAAAATTGGCTGTCACGTTCATCGGGCCGCTGATGGTAACAGTCTCAGGATTATCACTACCTGAAAGATCTCCTTCCCAACCGGTAAACTCCCAGCCATTGCTAGCAACAGCCGTCAATTCTACAACCGCATCATGTGGATAATCGGTGGTTTTGGCACTTACCAGCCTCTCTTCTACCATACCACCATCTTCATCATTCACAGATACGGTAAGTGGATATTCCCGTTTTTCAAACATCGCGGTAACTGTTTTGTCGCGGTCCATCGTGATGGATGCCGGATTGGTTGTACCGGTATGATCACCCTGCCACTGCGTAAATACCCAGTGTTCGTTGGCACTGGCGGTAACTTGAATTGGCTCACCCTCATCGGCTTCGGCTGTTACCGGGTTAACCGAACCTGCCTCGTCCGGAGAAACATTCGCGGTTAAGGTATAAACAGGGGTGGATTCGGTTGAACAGGAGAGAACAATAAATAGAAATAAAACAGTGCCACAATAATAGTATCTCATTATTAATATTGATTTAATAGCTTAATAATATGTTATTATGATAATGACAACTAAAATAATTTTTTACAAACTGATTCCAGTTTCTCATCCACTGTTTGACAGCAGGACATATTCTAAAATGCTACTTTTCTTCCCTGTGTTGAGAAAAATTAAATTGAAAGTTTATTTAGATTGGTTTTTTAATTTTTGCAGACAGGTTCCATTAGAACTTAACGGCCAATGGAGAAGAAATTTTTCTATTTTGGCGCTTTATTTATTCTGTACACGGGAAAACAAGTTTATTTCAGGCTCATTGCCCAGAAAATCGTTCAATAAAGCCGTATTGGTGGTTTAATCTCAGATGTCAGATTACTCAATCTCAGATATTTTTTGTGGATAAACTTTCTGTACTCTACATGATCAAAATTTGACACAAGATATGGTCTGGCGGCGACACGCATTCACCGTCCCAGATTTGCGATCAAATTCACTCTTATTTGGCAAATAATGCTCATTCACTTACATTTCTATTATCATGAAGCGTTACAACCCACTAAAAGCTCCAAATCCTCAAGACTGGCTGGCCCTTGATGAAGGCGTCAGAATCATTCTTGTGATGGAATACCACTCCAAAATCGAAGAAGACCATCCCGGCAGCCATGCTCATGCAATCATTCATACAATTATCGAAAATCAAGTTGCCCTTGGCGATGAGACCCCGGTTAAAAGCACAATTGAACGGTTAATCACGGAAGGGCTTGACCGGCACGACGCAATCCATGCCGTTGGTAGTGTATTAGCGAAATATCTCTGGAAAATCGGTAAAAAAGAGATAACCGAAAACGTTTCGGACCCATATTTTGAGGATGTTCGACTGCTAACCGCCCAAACATGGCTGGATGAGATTGAGTAAACGGG
>PWLN01000308.1 GCA_003559375.1 Balneolaceae bacterium
ACTCAGCCAGGAACCGAGTAGTGCACCTATGAAACCGACAACAATGGAAACCGTGCATCCGCGTCCGGAATATCCGGCAATGGCCTGGCCTATTGACCCGCATATCCCGGCAATGAATAGCAGCAGAAGTAATTCTAATATCGTCATGGTTCTGTTTTCAGGTTAGTTTTGAATGAATATGTTATGAATGTAAGAAAAACCCGGGGAGTTCTGAATGAATCTTCGTCAGGCAAATACGGATTGTGATTTTTTGCCACTGAAGCACGGAAGTACACGTAAATCATGTTAACTATGTTTCCGAACATTGAAAAAATCTATTCTCCCATTACTACACCTTCACGGCGGGGGTCTGCGCCTCCAAAATAACCCTCTTCGGTTACCTGAATGGCTTGCAAGCCGCTGGTAAGCGGACTTATGTTCACGTTATGACCCAGATTGAGTAATACCTGTGTCACAGTATCCGGAAAACGGCCTTCTTCCAGCACCGGATCACTGTTGTAATCAGCAAAATTTGGCAGATCTATTGCCTCTTGGGCATTCAGGCCCCATTTATACATCCCGATGATCGTTTTGGCCGTATAATGGATAATTGCTGCACCTCCTGGTGAGCCCAGGGTGGCCAGTAATTCTCCACTTTCCAAATCGAAAATGAGTGTGGGGCTCATGCTTGAGCGCGGACGTTTGCCGGCCTCCACGCGGTTGGCAATCAGGCTGCCATCCTCATCAACAGGAATTCTTGAAAAATCGGTAAGTTCGTTGTTTAATAAGAATCCGCCAACCAGGCCGGTTCCGCCATCACTCATAATCCGGCTGCCGAATCCGCTTTCTATCGTGGTTGTCATGGAAACTGCATTTCCTTGTCTGTCGATAATGCTGATATGGCTGGTTCCTCTATCAGGCTGCCAGGGCTGTACGCCAAATACCGATTGATCCCGTCCAGGCAAACCCGGTTCTGCCCTGCCCATTGTTTGAGAATCAGAAATCAGGGACGCACGCTCAGCGATGTAATCGGGATCGAGCATGTTTTGCCAGTTAGCACCCGGTGCATCAACAAAGTGTGGATCGGCCACGTACTTATTCCTGTCGGCAAAGGCCAGTTTTGATGCTTCAAAAAACAGATGCAGCCATTCTGCTGTTGGAATGGAATCACTCAGCATTGGATCCGGTGTTTCCAGGTTTTCAAGTACTCCCAGAATCTGCATGATCGCAAGATGGCCGGATGATGGCGGCGGGAATCCGCAAACGCGGTAGGTTTTCCAGGTATTACACATAGCCTCTGTACGCAGGTCAAGCAACGGATAACCGGCGAGATCATCCATTGTCATAGCCCCTGGCCTTTCGGGATGATTCTGAACCCGATACATAATATCTTCGGCAAATTTTCCCTCATAAAAATCAGATATCCCGTTTTCGGCAATATTTCGGAGAATAAGGCCGAGAGCCGGATTTTTCAGGTTGTATCCAATGGGATAGGGATTACCGGATTCATCATAAAAATATTCTGAAGCAACCCGGTCAAAGCGAAGGCCATCATCGGATTGCAACAGACTATGAAGGCGCGGGCTTATCCTGAATCCTTCTTCAGAAAGCGTAATTGCCGGTTTAAACAGATCAACCCATGGCAGTACACCATGATTGTCATGAGCTTCCTTCAGCAGCGCAAGAGTGCCCGGCACACCAACAGAAAGCCCGCTTCTTACTGCATCAGCAAATGGGAGTGGTATTCCTTCCGGATCCAGAAATAAATTTTCATTAGCTGCTTTGGGCGCGGTTTCTCGTCCGTTATAGGCATGAATAGTATCTCCATCCCAGTATAGCAAAAACGCGCCACCGCCAATCCCGCTCGATTGCGGCTCAACAAGGGTAAGCACCAATTGTACGGCAATCGCCGCATCCACTGCAGAACCTCCTGCCCTGATAATCTGATAACCCGCATCTGTTGCAAGGGGGTTCGCTGCCGCAACAGCAAATTCGGATGTGGCCCACCCGGGTTTCGGCGTAAAACCGGTAGGCAGTTCGGGCTGCTCCGGTATTTGATAGATCAGTCCATCGGGTTGGTATTGCCTGTCGCAGGCAAAAATTGACAAGAAAAGAAAAAAGGATAAACAAAACAGATTCAAACGGATCATATAAGATCGTATCACTCGTGTTTTTGGTTAAACAATTTGTACTCAACAAATTGTTTTAGATTATTTAGATACATTTTTGAATAAATTCGGCCCGATTACCACGGCCATACATGCCAGGGTATGCGTAATAGTATCAGTATTAGGCCGATCGTATAGAACAGGATGATCGTTTTAAATCGCCTTGCATCATCGCCGGGTTTTTTGGCTTTAATATACCCTACAGTGATTAAAATGATCCCGATAATCATGGTAAGGGGATGCTCAAGGATATAAAGCCGTGAGATTGAATCACCCATTGCCTCAGCGGAAAAAAGCGATAAACCAACAGGTGAAACCACATATAAAACCAGGCCGATGAGTAACTGAAGATGAGCTGCAATAAAGCCAATCAAAGTAATCTTTCTCACCTTTTCGGTATATGATCCCTGTTTAACAAATTGTATGATTACATAAAGGATTGAAAAGATGAGAGCTGCGAGCAGTACATATGCAAGAACAGAATGCAGGTGTCTTAATCCGGTATACATGGAAAGATTTAAAGTTAGCTATTAAAATTTATCCCGATTTAAAATAAAATCTACTGAAATATCCCGTTTCCAAAAACGATTTACAAATGTTGTGTACTGTTGATTACCTGATGTGTTCCGAAATTGCTAAGGTTACTACTTTATTTTAACATTCTTGGTTTTATTCCAAATTAATGCTGAAAGCTTGGGTGGTATTGTGTAGAATGGCACCCAAAAAAAGAGAGGTAGTTGTGTGAGGCTGTACATATGACTGCGGTCCAGAATTCCGTCAAAAACTATGTTCAAAACTCAAACTGGTAAACTGTTACTATTCACCTGCGCTTTAATTTTTTTATAGGTCGACCAAACTCCAAGCAGCACCATCACTATCAGCACAGCATATACCCAAAGTGGTACGTTTTCACCGGCAAACAGGAGATAAAGGTAGGAAGAGAGGAAAAATACAGATGCAAAAAAGACTGGTAAGATGATTGATAACCCATTTCTATGATTATGAATAATCCACGCAACAGAAAGGGTAAAAAAAGGAATTGCTCCAACATAAATACTGCCAAAAATTATGGGATTAACCCCATAGTTTTCACCAAGGTTCATAAACCACAGATAAAATGCATCGAGTATCTCCATACAATTAAAACGGTCAGATTATGTGAAAAGTACTAAACTGTTATTTGTTAATGGGTTCAAAGGTTATCTAAAAATAAGATAAAGGTGATCATATATGCCATTATTAAACAAAAAATTGAGTGCATTACGGTCTATACGGTAAAAGTTCAGAAATTGTTATTCAGATCATCTTGCATTCTTTTTCAGCAAAAACAGGTATTGAACGAAATCCAAGGAACTCAAGTATATGAACGTAATAAAATTTTTTTAGTAAAATAATTCGATATTTCACGAAAGGATCCCTCACGTGGCGGTGTTGGATATTCAGTGTTTCCCATTGGGATCCCTTAGGGGCAGTATTTTCACCATTTGACGGGACTGTTTCAAACAAATCTAGGAATTTTTTTCAGAAACAAGTCAATCACGATCACATTTATCTGAATGTGAATGAATTGTACTCCAGATATTTTATCGTATTAAGGTAAACGAATAGTCTTATAAACAACTGGGGAATGTACCGGATTATTGAGTACTACAAGAGAAATCCCGTTGAATCAACGAACGGACTATCGCAGGCTTACAGCCTGCCTGGGGTAAAGGCGAAACGTCTTACTTGGGGCGCGGTTCCCGTTTGATGCGAATAACCACCCTTAGCGAACATCTTGCTTTTTGCAGAGTACCTGCCATCTCCGCTACCCCAAGCTTTGCTATCTCAGGCCGATGGCCTGTGGGTTCGGTCGAGGGTAGGCGGGCGGAGTGAGCGAGTGCCCATCGGTATGGCTATGCCAGAGGCATCTTCTTGCAAAGGTGTTGGTTAAATAACAAGGAAAACCCTCACAAACGAAGAATATTTTAAAACTCTAATACGTTTTACCACAGGCATAAACGGACATCTGTACTCGTTCATTCATTCTTTACAACTTTTATATCATTCTTTTTTGTGCATGATCACATAATGTGTATATATTATACACACTCCGATACATATTCATGAACTGCATCGTCAAAAATAGTAAACTACGAATAATCATACCCTTACTTATTGTAAGCGGTTTACTTGTGTCGGTACTGCACCTTCACAATGATACTACTCTGTATCAGAATGAAGTTACAATTTCAAAACCGGATCACTTTGATTGCTTACTATGCGATGCAGTTATTCTGGCAGAGGATGCAACTGTTCATGAATATTCTGTATTTCTCAAATCAGAGTATACTACCCCGGAAACCTCCCCCAGGCTTGATTGCTTCCTTGCCAAATTAAACCGTGATCAGCGCGCCCCTCCAATTGCGGTTTAACCCTTTCTTTTATCTCACTTCATAAATACATGTACCATATGCGCATGTATCTGTCAACTTTAAACTAAAAATTTAGTATAACCATGAAGTTATTTAGTTTTGCTAATCCCTTTGTATATACAATTGTCATCATTACAGGCCTCTTTTTGGCTGCATGTGGAAGTGGCCATGATCACGGCCCCACACCGGTAGGCCTGGTTCTGTCTGTTGATGGAATAGATATAGCCATGCAGGAAGAAGGAACCATAACCTATGTCGAAAATGGTTCACATATCACAGTTCCTCATGGAGGAGCCCTTGGGCCCATAACCGTACAATTTATTAAAGAAGACGGTGAACGGTTTTTCCCGGATACAGGAGACGGTTATGGCCTGCGATTTAGTGTACAAAATCAAAATGTACTGGGCTTTCAGCATCCGGTTAATAACAATCAGTGGATGATCAGCCTGCAAGGCCTGAATGAAGGTACCTCAACATTCTCATTAGAGCTATGGCACGTAGATCATTCCGATTTTGAATCACGCAATTTCCAGGTACAGGTTGTTGCTGGTGCCAGTTAAAACAATGGATATTCAGAAACTGAATGGCATATCGTTTACCGTGATTTTACAGCCAGTATAAATGATATACAACATACTCGTTTTATCACTCTATTTAACTTTTTCATCACTGAACGTTTCGGCCAATACTACAGAAACCGGAGAAGTAGATCAATCGTCACGCACATTATCAGGAACTGTTTACGATGCAGAAACCGGCGAACCCGTTTCATTTGTGTACCTTCATATTGAAGATTTAAACCGGTCTGCTACTACCGG
Organism: Balneolaceae bacterium; assembly: GCA_003559375.1. Lineage (GTDB taxonomy): Bacteria > Bacteroidota > Rhodothermia > Balneolales > Balneolaceae > Rhodohalobacter. The sequence goes on from PWLN01000308.1 coordinate 5,380, forward strand.
ACGCGATGGAACGTTTCAGATACGAAATATTCCTCAGGGACGGTTTACTCTACTGATTCACCGTATCGGTTATGCCACCAGTTCGGTTTCCTTTACGATTGATGAAGAGAGCGAAACAGAACTCACAATCGAAATACGACCTACAATACTTGAAGGACGAGCAGTAGAAGTTGTTGCTCATGCCAACGGCATGCGCGGATCAAATCTGGAACATGCATCAATTAAAGTTACAGGCTCAGCCTTAAGAAAGAATCTTGGAGCCACCTTATCAGAAACTCTATCAAGCCAGGCGGGTTTTGATCAGCGTACAATGGGTGCAGCGCCAGCTCGCCCAGTCATCAGGGGATTGGGCGATGAACGTGTTTTGATTCTGCAGGACGGTGTCCGAACCGGTGATGCATCAGCAACGTCGGCCGACCATGCTGTTACGGTTGATCCGGTAAGTGCAGATGAAATCGAAATTGCGCGGGGTCCGGCAGCACTTGCCTATGGTTCCAATGCCATTGGTGGTGTGATCAATGTGGTGCGCAACCAGATCGCCACATCGGTTCCATCACGGTTAACCGGTACAGCCACACTGCATGGTTCAAGCGTCAATAACGGCTTTTCTGCAGCAGGGTTGTTATCGGTTCCAATAGAAGATTTTGTATTAAATATTGATCTTAACGGCAGGTATGGTGATGATTTTCGGGCCCCATCAGGCAGAATTGACAACTCCGGTTTTCTTACATCAAACAGTTCTGTTGGCCTCAGTTACATCAGGCCGTGGGGCTATTCGGGTGTGGCGGTTTCAACCTATCTCAGTAATTATGGAATACCACCCGATCCAATATCCGGACATCCTAATGGCGTTGATATTGAAATGAGAAAATTCCAGGTTGAATCACGAAACGAGTTCCTGATTAACGATCACTTTTTCAAGCTGCTGGAAACAAAACTATCATACAGATATTACAACCATAAAGAATTTGAAACCTCTTCCATCATTGGCACCGAATATACGTTCAATACCACAAATCTCTCTTTAAAAGCACGTCATAAAGGAAGGGGTTTTCTTGATGACGGTATAATCGGTGTATGGGGAGAATTTGTGGATTTCTATGTTTTTGACCGGTTTAATATTGAGACGTACAATGTAAGCGGATCGCTTTATACGATTCAGGAAATGAACATTGGCCCATTCCATATGGAATTTGGTGCGAGACTTGACCTGAATTCGGCTATCCCAAAGGAGGACAATCCCAATTCAAGAATCGGTAACATCCGTCAGAGGAACTTTATCGGCCTGGCATCTTCCGTTGCTGCTGTTTATGATCTCGGTTCCGGATTTTATGTCGGTTCAACATTCATGCACTCGTTTCGTCCGCCATCTTCGAACGAACTCTACTCTGAAGGCCCACATATCGCAGCTTATTCATTTGAAATCGGAAATCCTGATCTTAAGCCTGAACGCGGACTGGGTAAGGAGATTTTTGTCAGATACAAAAGTACTGATGCTACCTTTGAACTTAACGCCTATCATAATGACTTCTGGAATTTTATATATCCACGCGATACAGGCAGAGAAAATATCTTTTTCCCACGTTTAAATGATTTCCAATATGAGGGAGCAAGGGCACAAATATACGGCATTGAAGCACAAACAGAGATACAGCTTTTCAGGTACTTTGTGGCAAATGCGTCATTAAGCCATGTTATCGGGCGCCGGGATTTATCCGCTGAGGAAAAGGAAATGGAAGGGATAGATCGCAAAAGGGATCATTTACCCATGATACCACCCTTCCAAATTAATGCGGGATTAAACTATGTATATCGTGGATTATCCGTCGGCGGCACCGTAAGACATTCCACAAAACAGGATCGTATAGCTCTGTTCGAAGAGCCAACGGATGCATTTACTATTGTAAACCTGAAAGCAGAATATCGGTTTACCTCTAAACGCAACCTGTTGAACACTTTCTCCCTAAGGGTCAATAATCTGTTGAATACAGAATACAGAAATCACCTCTCACGGATAAAAGAAATATTTCCTGAGCCCGGTATAAACATAAACCTGCTTTACCGGTTATATTTTTAATTTTTTGAAAATGGCATAGACCGGAAAGAAAAAATTATCAAATAACAAAACATACAGATTACATTGGTAACAAAAATTAAAACTGCCGTTCTTCTTGCTGCCGGAAAGGGTGAGCGGCTAAAACCATACACAAATGATAAGCCAAAATGCCTTGTTGAAGTCGGAGATAAGGCAATATTAGGGCACCTCCTTGATGCACTTACACAGTATCAATTCGAAAAGCTGATTGTGGTTACAGGATATAAGTCAGAAATTATCAGGGAATATCTTGATTTCTGTAATACTTCAATTACAATAGAGTATGTTCACAATGAGATCTTCTGCTCCACGAATAATATTTATTCATTATGGCTTGCAGATCGTTTAATAGACGACCAATTTATACTTTTTGAATCCGACCTTGTTTTTGATCCTGATTTTCTGAATAAAATACAACAGGCCGATAAAGTTGTTCTCGACAAATTTAATCCGGTTATTCATGATGGAACAACGGCTGAAGTATCAGAACATGGCTTGCTCCAAAATATTCATATGGAGCTGCCTTCCGTAGCTAATGGAAATCTCTATAAAACAGTTAACATTTATTCATTCTCATTCGATACCTGGAAAAAAATCAGGGATGAAATTGAAAGATATATTGGCAAGGGTGAGACAAATATATATTATGAAACCGCGATAAAAAAGCTGGTTGAAAATGACCAGATATCACTCACAATGGCAGATTTAACCCATTATTGGTGGGAAGAAATTGATACAGTGCAGGATCTCCAAAGGGCGGAACAAAGGTTTCTGATTACACAATCTGAAACCGTTCACCACTGGAACCGAAATGATTTATGAAAACCGGATATCCGTTACAATGGGCATTTGGCCTGCTGTCTCTTGTATATCCCTTCTTTTCCAAAACGGACAGGTTTAAAGTTGTGCTCACTTCATTTCATGGTGACGGCTACAGAGGCAATACAAAACTTATTTTCGAAAAGCTGCTCAACCATCCATACCTATATCCTGTTTGGCTGAGCCGTAATCACAATGTTGTTAATAGGATAAATCAGGAAAGCGGAAATGAGAATGCATTTCTGGTGCATTCTTTACGCGGGCTCCGGGAGCTGTCATCTGCACAATTTCTGGTTTTCACACATGGTACCAGCGATTTTCCATTTCTTAAACTGCCCCCGAAAGCCATAAAAATTCAGACCTACCATGGATTGCCGACAAAACGGGGTGAATATCTCAGGCCAACATCGGATAAAAAGCCCAATATGTTGCACAGATTGATTTTATGGTATCGGTTTCATTCCATCAATTATTTTCTTTCATCATCACCATACGTTACCCGAATTTTTTCACAGCGCTTTTCGCTACCCCGGCAAAATTTTTTAGAGTCCGGCTATCCCTGTTATGATGAATTGATAACGGGAGAACCCGATCACAACCTAATCAAAAAGACATGGCCGGATGCGCCTCACTATGAAAAAATCATCCTCTATGCGCCTACCTTCAGGAAACTGAAAAAAACAAAATGGTTTCCTTTCGATGATTATAACATTAATAAAATTGCGTCCTATCTTGAGGAAAAGCAGGTTTTGATGCTTCTGAGGGCACATCCAAATGAAAAACTGGATACGGGCAGGTATATGCTGTACAGCAACAGAATTCTGGATGCGAGTCAGCATGTGATCGAAAATGTTTATGATCTTCTTCAAATTACAGATCTGATCATAACCGATTACAGCAGTATTTTTCTCGAAGGCCTGTTAAAAGATATTCCATCTGTTTTTCTGCCATATGACCTTGAAACATATGAACGCGGTTTGTCATTCAATTACCAGGAGTGGCTGCCGGGGCCTATAGCCACGAACCAAAAGCAATTTTTAGAAGAAATTGAATGGTCATTATCTGATAAAAACAGAACCCAAAAAAAACGTGCAGAAATTAGGGATCGTTTTTTTTCGACTTACGATGGCGGGGCAACTGACCGTTTTATTCAATTCCTCGAAAACAACGTGATTCGGTAAAGTTTCACCTGTTTTGAGCAGCATAAGATCTAATTTAATCCGGGCTAAACAAGTTCGAGTTACAATAATTCCATCTGGATGTAATAAACAACTGGATTCCAGACAAGCTCAAAGCTACAAAGGAGCGCAATCAACAGCATAGCGCACCGCGCTATGAATGTATGTTTAACCCCAAAGAAAGCCCCGAATTGGGTGTAATCCAGTTGATATCCATTATATGAAGCCGAATTAAAAACCATCTATTCATCAGGATTGGCTATCCAAAATCGTAATCACATTCTCTCTTCCATTATTCAGAATTTCATCAACTTCCCTGAGGTTTTGTTCGTCATTGCATGATTTTTCATAAAAGCGCTGCATGAGCATTTGGCGCTTATTCCTCCCTGTTGATGTGATGTGGTACAAAAACCGTTTCGTTTTCGGTGGCTTCGGAACATACCACAATGGCTTGTGAAAATAGTTGCCCGGTATCACCACCTGCTTCTCTTTATAATGAGGCTCAATACAATTCCAGTACACCAGCTGGGTTGGCGGATGCATATCCTTGTACTTCCTCCCTTCATGATAAGCCGCATGAATCCATTCTCTGATGATCGACTGACCGGTTGCATTATTTTTTACAATAACAAAACCAGCATTCGGAATTTTTTTGAAATCCAAACGAAAAGGCGTATCCGTGGCCATAAAAATGGCCGTATCCTCCTGCTGATATTTCTCGATGAAATACTCTATAGAGAGCGACGGATTGATAATCACCGTATCTGCATCAATCATCACAGCATATCTGTCATCGCCCTCAGGCATTTCTTCCATCTTTTTGAGCAGTGTGTCGAGCCTTGTCCAGTTGATATGCACATCAGTTAACGTCTTCGACCGCTGCACAAAATACTCATAGTGATGAGCAAGGGCATACTTTCTAACAGAAGCAATGCTGTACCTGGCATACTGGTCGATGTTTGGCGTTGCTAACTGGACAATTCTTACTGTAGCCAAGTGAAATCTTACAGGTTTGTTAGAAATTAAATGGTTAATGAATCAGATCATGATCCGTAAAAAATATAGCGATAATAATAAACAATATTTCTGATGATCGGTAAATATGGCTTTTCAATCGTCAGTGATTCTCTTGATGAGCTTCATTCAGACATCGAGAATGCCTGACTTTCTACTTCCTGATGTATTTATTTTTAGTAATCTATGGTACTGATTTATGAAAAATCCGCTTGCGGATGACCGATTTTGTAGCCCCGGATTTTAATCCGGGATCGAGATGGGCGATTCTTTTGTAAGTGCCGTACGGCACGGACGATCAGCTCATTGGATCGGACGAGTTCGATGGCCCACACAATCCGAGTCAATAATAACGATGAATTTGAAAATGGTTTCCACTTATATTGAAGCCCACACTAAAATAAACTACCTCTAAAAAATTCTTTAAGTCTTGGGGCTCTACAAAAGCCAAACCCTTATAAGGTTGAATAGTGTGGTAACAAACTGAAACTAAGAATAGTTGCTACCTAAAATTATCATTAATCCATTTATATACTTAACTGAGACTAATATACTCCAGGTATGGTTTCATAATACTCTCAACCCGACAAATCCTTGCATACTTTATAATGTCTTTGAAACTCGCTTTGCCTTGTTTAACTCCATTTTTTAGCGCTTCCAGTGTGATCTCTTTTCCAATCTGATTTCGAAATTTAAAACAGTCGGCGATAGTTTTTGCCGTTTTATAGATTTGTACTGTTAACCCGTCGATATCATGTTTTTCTAATCATGAACTCAGGCTTCTATATTCGGTAAAAATGCAGGTGCAATTGCCCCAGGTAGTACGAATGCCTAAACCTTCATCGGCCTAGAAATAAAATCTTATTTACAAAACAATATTCGTTTGTTTAACCAAAAACTTTTGTTGACACAAACTCGTTATCTGGCATTGATAAAGACCAATTGAAATATTATTGTATCTTTATGTAAAGAAATGATTGCCCCATGAAAACACTTACTCTTGACATACCTGACTCTTTGGACTTCAATGAATTTGAAGCTAAAATGCTTTTAGCAGGAAATCTATATGAACGTGGAAAACTGACCTTGGGACAAGCCGCACTATTGACTGGTCTCACTAAAAAAGCATTCATAGAGATGATCGGTAAATATGGCTTCTCAATCGTCAGTGATTCTATTGAAGACCTTCATTCAGACATAGAGAATGCCTGATATCATCCTTCCTGACACCAGTTGTTTAATATTCCTGAACAAAATCGGAGAAATTCATCTACTCGATAAACTTTACAATAAAGCGATTGTTACAGAAGAAATTGTCGAAGAATATATAGAACCATTGCCCGAATGGATTGAAATTAAAAATCCGGATGAGAAACTCTACCAAAAAGTACTTGAACAGACTGTAGATAAGGGAGAAGCAAGTTTAATGGTATTGGCATTGGAAATACGAGACTGTTTAGTTTCAATAGATGACCTTCGTGCCAGAAAAGTAGCTAAATCATTAAATCTTCGGCTAACCGGAACACTCGGTATTATTCATAAAGCCAAGAAAGCGGGTCTTATCTCATCTACAAAAGAGACAATTCAGAAATTAAAAGCTGTCGATTTTCGGATTTCTGAAAAAATTGAAAGGGAATTGTTACGATTATCAGGAGAGTAAAACATTGTGTTTCCTTGGAATTTCACGGGTCATCTTATGAAAATCAAGTGCTAACATGAGACATATCTTCTTTAGTCATTTACATCGGATAGTATTGCATATAAATTTACACAAGTATTTGCGTTTTTATCCATCAGCACAATTTAATCACATAAAAACAGGATAATTGACAATTATCTCGCAATTATAACTGGTTTTATATACTACCCGGCCAGCTTATCCCCTCTTTTCGGAGCCCGTTTTTTTGTTAATAATCCAGCATCCTGTAGTTTCCTGCCAAGTTCATCGTCTGAAGCCAGTTTCAGAATGTCATTGCCTAGCCCAAGAGCCACCATTACCAAAAAGTAGTTTCCCAGGGATACACCGGCATCTCCCTTTTCGATTCTCCAAAGAGTTGATATACCAATACCTGCCCGCTGTGAGATTTGCTCAGCGCTCAATTTCCTTCGTAACCGGGCCAGTTTGAATTGCTCACCAACCTGCCGAAGCATTCGTTCATGTTTCGGAAGCAGCACAGGACGTTTCTTATTCATAACATTTCATATTTGAAATTAAATATAATACAATTATACCATATATGAAATATTATAAAAATTCACTCCCCAATCCCCCCTTCCGCATTCCACACTCCATGCTCCCCATCCCCCACTCTCCCTCTCTCCCTCTCTCCCACTCCACACTCCCCATTCCGCACTCCACACGCCCAAGACACCCAAATGTCGCTATCACGCCGCCAGAATCCCGTATCCCGTATCCCGCCTCCAAATAACACCCTTGTACAATTCCCACCATATCCCTTATCTTAGATCTACAAAAACGCCCGGGTGGCGGAATTGGTAGACGCGCCGGACTCAAAATCCGGTG
>PWLN01000301.1 GCA_003559375.1 Balneolaceae bacterium
ATCAAAGGGTCGAAAAAAGGACTCGCTGTAAAAACCGACTGTAATGGCCGTTATGTGTATCTGAACCCGAGAAGGGGAGGCCGGATTGCTGTGGCAGAATCAGCCCGTAATGTGGTATGCAGCGGTGGTTATCCGGTTGCTATAACAAACTGCCTCAATTTTGGAAATCCCTATAAACCCCAAGTTTACTGGACATTTAAAGAAGCCCTGGCTGGAATGGGCGACGCCTGCCGTGCTCTGAATACCCCGGTAACGGGTGGCAATGTCAGTTTTTACAATGAAAACCCGAAAGGAGCCATCTTCCCGACGCCGGTAATAGGAATGCTTGGAATTGTAGAAGACGTGGAAAATCATACAATGAAACCCGGTTTTAAAAATGATGGAGATGTTGTCTTTTATATGGGTGCGAGCAGAAAAGGGCTTGGCGGATCAGAATACCTGAATACAATCCATAAACGATGTACCGGTGATGCACCTGATATCGACCTGGATTTTGAAGTACGGCTGCAAGGACTACTGTTGCAACTCATCAGGAACAAGGTCATAAATGCCGCTCACGATCTATCGGATGGCGGGCTTGCTGTGGCACTGGCTGAAATGGCAATTTTTTCAGACAAGGGTGCAATATTATCGGTTTCCGGCCTTGGTGAAAATATTCATGAAGTGCTTTACAGCGAAGCCCAGTCGGGAGTTATAGTTACATTGAAAAAAGAGCAGGTTAGTAAATTTGAGCAACTTGCTGTTTCGGAAAAAATTCCAGTGATGAAACTTGGCCAGGTAAAAGGGGATATTCTGGCAATAGATACGTATATCAATGCCAGAATATCCGTTTTAGAGGAAGCCTATGAATCGGCTATCCCGAATGCCATGAATGTTTAAAAAATTATCTTGTTCCGGTTTCACGAACAGGGCGGGTTCTCAGGTATTCAAATAATCCTGCAAGTTCCTCATCAGTCATGTATCCGAAAACTGTATATGGCATGAATTCACCATCAAGCTGACGGCCATCAGGGGTTACTCCAGTTCTCATTACAGTAGCAAAGTCACTTTCTGAATAATCAGCCAGCGGCCCTCCCATCGTGATATTTGATGCGGCAGGCCAGTTTGGCGGCACTCCTGGAATGATTCCACCACCGTAATTTGGCCCATGGCATCCGATACAGGTAGTTGCAAGGTACGCACCAGTCTCGATAGGCGAACGTTCAGTTACATGTGGTGGAACCGAAACACCATGATCAATAAACATAGCCGGGAAAAGGTGAATTTCGCCTCTGGACAACACATAAATAAGCCTGAACGGAAAGCCGATTTTTGTTTCAGGCAGATGGTTACTGTTAACAGGATCTTTGCTTCGGATATAGGCAATTAAATCACCAAGGTCTTTTTCATCGATGAGATTATACTCGTGTGATGGCATGAAAATGACGGACTTTCCATCTTTTCTTACGCCATGCCGGGTAGCTCTGATGAGATCTTCATCCGAATATTCATTGCCAATACCACCCGGGCCTTTTGTAAGATTTGTAGCAACCAGTACACCCACCACAGGATCTTCAAGAAATATATCGCCTCCCAGATGGTCGCCATGGCAGTCTACGCATCCCCTTACCCTGGCAACATGGCGCCCATTGTACAGTGCATCTTCATCATCAAAGTTGATTGGAATTGATGCAATTTCGATATGATAAATCTTGTTTTCATGCTGTTTACTGATTACAAACAAGATACCTGCGGCAACAATTAAAACGATTACTAAGCCGCCTATAGTAATCCCCACCCACTTTAGTGCTTTCATATATGTGACCCGATTTTATTAGTAGTTGAAAGAGAGAAGCTTAACGAATATACAGTAACAATTTATTCTTAATAATTAAAGAGAAAAAAAGTTTGGTGACTCCGATTTAAAACGAACGATAAAGAGTCAGAATGGTTTACTAAGACAAATAAAAAATAATGATTAATATGCATAATAAAGTTGTACTTATTGCTGGTGGATCTGGTGGGATTGGCCAGGCATGCGCAGAACTTTTCTCTAAAGCCGGCGCGAAAGTGGTGCTTGCAGCAAGAAATAAAAAACCTGCTGAAGATAAAGCGAGGGAAATAAATGAGTCTGGAGGAGATGCTTTTGTTATCCATGTGGATGTAACCGACCAGGCTTCTGTAGATAATATGGTGAATGAAGTGGTTGAGAAACTCGGCAGAATTGATGTTCTTGTGAATGCATTCGGTTCAGGAATCATTCAGCCCCTGCTGGAAATGAATCCTGATGAGGCCAAGAATGTGATTGATGTAAATGTATACGGTACATTTCTGATCACACAAGCTGTTATGCGTCATATGGTTAATGAAAAGAAAGGAACAGTGGTGATGTTTCCCGGTATTCTGGGTAAATCTGTAATGAGAAATACGGCCGTTTATTCAGCCTCAAAATTTGCTGTAACAGGATTTACAAAGGCATTAGTCGAAGAACATCGGCGATCAGGAATCAAATTCACACTTCTCTACCTTGGAGGTGTTGCGACCGGTTTTTGGGATAATACGTTGGTTGATATGCGTGTACAGAAAGATAAAATGCTTACACCAGAAGAAGTGGCTAAAGCGGTTTACTATGCAGCATCCCAACCTGACTCATCAGTCTTGAGTGAAATTGTAATACAGCCCGAATCGCACCAAATGGTGTAGTTTGATCAGGAGTAACGATTTCTCACATAGCCTTCGTGAGCGAGCATTCTGCCGGTATCATCATAATCTTCATTTTCTTTTGGAGCCCATGTTCCGAGGCCATCAACATACCGGTTATACATGCAAAATGCGGCAGCAATCAGAACGGCGTCGTGTATTTCACGATCGGTCGCTCCCTCATTCCTGGCAGCATCAATATCTTCAGATGTAACCTGATTGCCCAATATTTGTACTTTCTTGGCAATCGTTAGCAATGATCTGAGTTTCGGCGATATTTCAGTTGTTTTGAAACCGGCTTTGATATCATCGAGCAAATCCAAATTGCCATCAAGGTGATGTGCTGCAGCTGCCCCATGGCTGGAATGGCAAAAATGGCAATCATTTTGGTGTGAAACATAAGATGCTATCATCTCGCGCTCGGCGGATGTAAGTGTGGATTCTCCACGCAGCAAAACTTCGGCAAGCTCATTAAGCGGTTTCGCGGTTTCAGGCCTGTAGGCCATCAGACCGACGATACCTGGAAGATTGTTATTGATGTCAATATAACTCATAATTGTGGTAACATGTTAGTGACTTGTTATGTTTGGCTTAATAATAATAAATTTTATTTGATAAATACAACGGTGAATTGATTCAATTTCATTCTGATGGATTAATTGATTCACTA
>PWLN01000402.1 GCA_003559375.1 Balneolaceae bacterium
CATCCGCCGGCGGCGTCAACAGAGCTGATGAACCGTGGCTGAGCACTTCTCGAATGGCCGGTGAATCTCGCGTAATGATCGCGGCGCCAGCAGCCATCGCCTGAAACACCTTGTTTGGAACGACCCGGGAAGCCTTCTCGGTTGCTCCGAAAATCCCGAGCACCACGTCCGCTGATGCGATCCGCTGCGGCAGTCTCCGGTAAGCCACCCATCGACGATGCACTAGAGAAATCCCGGGATGACTTTCCACGAACGCGCGAACGAGATGCTCCTGCTGCCCCGATCCGATAATCTCGAAGCTGATGTCCTCGTCTCCCGACTCATATAGAATACGAATCGCCTCGAGGATTGTTTCGATCCCGTGCAACGGAATCATCTTCCCGTAGAACAGCGCCTGGATTCCAGGCGACCGATCTCCGCGATTCGATGCCAGAGCAAACATCTCCTCATCAGCTCCAACGGGCACGGGATAGATTCGGCTTCGCGATATCCCGAACTGCGCGGTCAGGTAGGTTGCGTTCTCCTCGGTGTCGGAAAGGATAAGGGTGGCGTTTCGCAGCGCGAGCCAGTCGACCACCCATATCAGGCGTGATGCGAGCGATCGACGATCCGTCATCGCGCGATCTTCAACGATGGTGTCCGTGAGCGTGACCAGCGGATTGTACAGAACCGGGATTCGGCTGATCCTCGCGAGCAACCCGAGAACCAGCATGTCCAGCTGGCCGATGTAGCCAATTGCGAGGGCATCCGCTGACCGAATGCGAGGCGCCGTTCTGATCAGTAGCCTCAGATAGGTAACAAGAAGCCGGGCAGCGATCATCACCAGCGACAAACCGCCGCCAGGAAGTCGGGACTTGTCTCGAATACGTTCCCAGAACGGTTCGTGAATTTCGGTGACATCACACTGGCAGGCGCGAAGAAGTCGAATAACCTGCTGATTGCGGGGGTAGTCGCGCTCGTAGGAACCAGCGTAGAGGATTTTAGGGCGTCTCGTCACCAGAAACTCATCTCCGCGTCGTCCGCAACCACAGTGGGCATTATACGGGAAACAACGGGAAAGCCCCGTCCGAATCCGGACGGGGCTCTCAGAAAGCTGCCTGGGGCACAGGTGCTCAGCGGAGGGCGCGGTCTTTCCCGAGCCCTCGTTTGAGCATCTCGGACTAGTAGTCCATACCGCCTGGCATCTGCGGCATTCCACCACCAGCGCCGGCTTCTTCCGGCTTATCGGTGATGAGGGCCTCGGTGGTGAGAATCATCGCAGCGATCGATGCTGCGTTCTCGACTGCCGAGCGAGTTACCTTGACCGGGTCAATAACACCCCACTCGACCATGTCTCCGTATTCGTTGCGGATAACCTCGTAGCCGAGGGTTGGCTTGTTCTGTTCACGCTGCATGCGTCGGATCTCGCCAACAACCACGGCCCCGTCTTCGCCAGCGTTCTCGACGATACCGCGCAGCGGCTCCTCGAGCGCGCGCTTGACGATCATCATACCGGTGTGGATGTCGCCAGTTTCCTTGACATCATCGAACACCATTGTCGTGTTGATCAGCGCAACGCCACCACCCGGGACCATGCCTTCTTCGACACCGGCGCGGGCAGCGTTCAGGGCGTCCTCAACGCGGTGCTTCTTCTCCTTCAGCTCGGTCTCGGTCGCGGCGCCGACCTTAATCACCGCAACACCGCCGGACAGCTTGGCCTGGCGCTCCTGCAGCTTCTCACGGTCGAAATCGCTGGTCGTGGTCTCGGCTTGCGCCTTGATCTGCTCGACGCGAGCCTTGATCTGCTCTTCCTCACCGTAGCCTTCAACAATCGTGGTGTCATCCTTGGTGGCGACAACACGGCGGGCCCGGCCAAGGTCCTGGACGGTCGCGCTATCCAGCTTGCGGCCGACTTCCTCGGAAATCACCGTGCCGCCAGTCAGAATGGCGATGTCTCGAAGCATTTCCTTGCGGCGATCACCGAAGCCCGGAGCCTTCAGCGCCAGGGCGTTGACGGTGCCGCGCAGCTTGTTGACGACCAGTGTCGCCAGCGCTTCACCCTCAATGTCCTCGGCGATGATCACGAAGTTCTTGGTGACCTGCATCGCCTTCTCGAGAACCGGGAGAATCTCCTGAACTGCCGTGATCTTCTTGTCGGTGATCAGGATGAACGGCTCATCGAGTTCGGCTTCCATGCGTTCGGTGTTGGTTACGAAATACGGTGACGAGTAACCACGATCAATCTGCATGCCCTCGGTGTACTCGGTCTCAAACTCGAGGCCACGAGACTCTTCGACCGTCACGACACCGTCCTTGCCGACCTTCTCCATGACGTCGGCAATCAGGTTGCCGATGCCCTCGTCAGCGGCGGAGATCCCGGCTACGTGGGCGATGTCTTCCTTGCCACGAACCTGGATCGCCATGTCCTTGAGACGCTGGACAACGAGCTTGCTGCCCTTTTCGATGCCGGTCTTCAGCTGCATCGGATTCGCGCCGGCTGCGACGTTGCGCAGTCCCTCGTGAACGATTGCCTGCGCCAGGACGGTCGCGGTGCTGGTGCCGTCACCAGCGATGTCGTTCGTCTTGGTCGCGGCTTCCTTGAGAAGCTGAGCGCCCATGTTCTCGAAGTGATCTTCGAGCTCGATCTCTTTGGCGACGGTTACGCCGTCGTGCGTGACCGTCGGAGCGCCAAACTTCTTGTCGATGGCAACGTTGCGGCCCTTCGGCCCAAGCGTCGTCTTGACCGCATTGGCCAGGGTATCAATACCTGTTTTCAGTGACCTTCGCGCTGCTTCATCGAATTCGAGAATCTTCGCCACGTTTAGACTCCTCCCGTTGTTCCCATTTGGGACAACCCATGATCGTCGGATATTTCTGAGTGCTAGGAAACGACTGCCAGAATGTCCTTCTCGCTGATGATCAGGAACTCATCTTCACCGACTTTGACTTCGGTGCCGGCATACTTGGCGAACAGCACCTGCTCGCCGTCCTTGACGTCCATTGGCAGGCGGCTGCCATCATCGTTCAGGCGGCCAGGGCCGACAGCGATGATCTCGCCACGCTGCGGCTTCTCCTTGGCGGTGTCTGGCAGGACAATCCCGCTGGCGGTCACTTCTTCCTGCTCGGTTGGGCGAACAACCACCCGGTCGCCGAGCGGCCTCAGCGTTGTATTGACGGTTGACATCCTTCTGGACCTCCTGTGTACTTATGCGACGTTTAGGTGGAACGCCGCTACCCTTCCATCGATTCGTGTTAGCACTCACGACGTGAGAGTGCTAACGCTGATATCTTAGCCAAGATGCGGCTGACATGCAAGGCATTCTTGCGACAATAACGGCTGTCGCCACTCATTC
>PWLN01000227.1 GCA_003559375.1 Balneolaceae bacterium
GAACGCGCAGCAAGGCGTTCTCTGCCTCTAGCCGGCTCGGGCGCTCCACCGACCAACTCCTGCCGCATCACCAGCAACAGGACCCACACTAACCACAGCATCCGTCAGATCGGTGGAACCTCCGCAGCCGCTACGCCGCCCCTACCTGAATAGTTACGTTCGACCCTAGCAACCAACGCACGCCCTCGTCCCGACGAAGCTCAGATTCGTACACGGAGTCGTAGGACTCCACTGCCGGCGCCGTTGAGGCGACTGTGACACGCAGCCTCCGGTCAGTTCATTTGCCCGCAAAATTCTGCAATCGACAGCGTAGTGCGGCAACGCATCTATTGGCCAGCAGCTTCACTGGAAGAACAGCACGGACCGGCGCGGCGCTGATGCGTTCCGAGGCTTGGCGCCAGTTGAACCACGGCCGACCGAGCGTGGGAGGCTTGAGGCGACTGGGAAGCAGATCGCCAAGGGAAAGAGGGGAGGCCAAGGGCTTAGCGGTGCGTTCCTGGCCTGATGCACCTTCGAACGGGAATGCCCCCCACACGACCGCTTCCCGTCGAGAAGGTGCTTCCCAGAAGTGGTTCATCACGTCGATCACGGCCTTACGCGTATCGGCTTGCACGTCCACGTACTCCGAGTCGAGATACAACGCATCGGCGAAGGCCATCAGTGTTTCGTGCAGCGCGTCCAATCCCCATTCTTCCAGCTCACCCACGAATCCAGGTGCAAGCACCGGCTCCACTCTAGAGTCCGAGGCACGGTGATATGTGAGCACCGTGCCGTGGTCAGCTGCTGTGAAGATTTCCGCCAGGACAGCACGGCCAGGAGGTGGCCCCCAGCCAAGTTCGCGCGGTTCGTCCTCCAACCACGCTTGGACGTCGGCTTCGATGGACCGCTCGGCGGTACGCTCAGTCGGAGCCTTACGGTACATGAGGAAATGTTCGGACACCTTGACGCCCTGGGCGCTTCTTAGTTGGTCGAGCGCCCAGAGTTGGCTGCCCGCGCCGGTGGTATCCACAGTCCCAACGGGAAGATTATCAAAGTAGCCCTCTTGTTCAAGGTACTGGCAGATGACCGCACGCCTGGCCCTGTACGCCTCTCCAAGGCGGCATCGCAACTCGCCTTGCAACAGGGCGCGTCGAAGCGAGCGCCATACATCCAAGCTCGGGACAACATCAAGATCTGTCTCCAGGAATCCGGCACGAGCAAGTTCGCCGGTCACGTCGTCTGGATCAAGATTCAGTCGACCGAGGATGGTGCGCACAGTGTTGGTCTCAACGTTTGTGAGCACCAAGTCAAGCGTCTCGGTCGGATCGTCCCCTAGGGCGGCAATGTTCAGCGACTGTCGGCTCACATGCAAATAACGGAGTTCGCACTGGACGCCAAGCTTGGGCGCCAGCCGTTCAGCAAGGCGTAGGAGTACCTTCCCCTCTCGAGCGAGAAAGTACAGGCGTTGGAGGCCTTGTCGATTCGTGCGGTGGAGCAACCACAACACGTAGCTTGCAAGCAGTGGGCCAGCGACGCCTGCAGTTACATCTCTGATGCACCTGAGATGAGGCGATGGATAGGCGTATTGCAAGCGGGCAAGCCTCGATGAGCCAGCCAGGACTGAAGAAAGCCCACCAGTCTGGGAACCATGTTGCTCTAAACAGCGTTCGTAACGGTTGAGATTTCCTTCAGGAAAATGGCGCGGCTTAATCCCATTCGGGCGAGCTTGAGTTACATCCGAAATTGGGTGGTTGCCTACATGAGAGATGTGTCCTCTCTTCAGCTGTTCCGTCTCAAGCACAAGTTTGTACAAGGCCCCGGACTTCTTGTTCATACCACCCCAGTCGGAGGAGACAAAGAGTCCATCTCCGTCACGGAAGAATCCACGGACTTGGAGTTGCTGCTCGATGAATTTCGCTGGGAGGTAACTGTCCGAAACGAAGATAATGCGACATCCGGCTCGACGGCGGTTTCGGACGCACTCAAACATGGCCGGGTTGGCCCGCAAGAGCGAGGATTCCAGCTCCATCTCCTCGTCAAGGATGCGATGCGCGCAAGCGGCGCTTAATCCGAGGCCATGAGCAAGCTCAGCTGCTATGCGATCGATGCTCGTGTCAATACGGGGATTCCGTTTACGGGCGCGCTGCTCCGCAGCAATGCGCGCTGTCGCGAACGTGTAGGAGTCATGGCCGATGACCCCTTCACGATACAGCTTTCGTCCCATGAGGGTGAAGACCGAGGACGGTTCCCCGACTGCCCTAATCAGACATGTTTCGAATACATCGAACGACGCAGTCCCTGGCAATGACGTTCCCACCCATCTGTACCGAGGGTCAGGTACTGAGTGTAGAGTAGACTACATCTCTTCAGGCCCGATATTCTAGGGCCTTGGAACTCGCTTCCGCACCTCGCGAGCAGGCTTCAGCGGCATTCGCGTGGGGCTGTAGACGCTGGCGGGGATGTCGAGCAGGGCGAGGACCTGGCCTTGCAGCTCGGTGAGCTGGGGGAAGGTGCGGAGCACAGTGCCGTTGGGTGCGGTGAGCTGGTGGCGGTTTGTCCCGCGTCAGGATTCTGGCTCAGGTTCGGGCTTCTCAAGGTTGGGGCTGGTGGTCAGGTAGATATCGGTGGGCCTGCTCATGTGCAGGGCTTCGTGGGGCCAGGACTCCTTGCACCGTGATGTCTGCGTGGTGAGCGAGAACGGCTGAGATCGACCGTTGAACCCGGGTTCTCGGCGTTTCTGTGTCGTCGGGGATGCTCGCTTCCACACCTCGGATATGAGATAATCGCTCTCAAGTTTCGACGGCGTCCAGTTGAGTGTTGCTCGGGGTGAACGAGATCTGCGTCGAACGGGGCCAGATACGCCGTTCGTGGGGGTTTTGGTGGTAGCTATCCGTTCTAAACCGGATAGGAAGCCGAAGATGGGTCAAAACGGCGGGTGCGCTGTCCGCACTGTCAGGGCCTGAGCACCAAGCGCAACGGCAAGACACGCTCGACACCGCAGGGGCTGGACGGTCCGGGCAGACCGTTGCAGCGGTTCATCTGCAACGACTGTCGCAAGACGTTCACCTCCCAGCGGAGCACCGCTCGGCCCGGTGCGCGGTTCACCGTCGAGGTGGTGCGTGAGGCGGTGCGCCGCTACGTGCAGGGGCTGACCTCGTACCGGACGTTGGCGGTGATGCTCTCGCGACAGCTGGACGTGTCGGTGTCGCGGTTCACTCTCAACAGCTGGGTCGACGAGGCTGGCGGGCAGGCACCGACCCCGCTTGAGATGTCTGCCCGCCTCCAGCCGCCGGGCTGGGGTGGGATCCTTGGGATCGACGGCAAGGCGATCTGGGTGGCCGGTGAGCAGC
>PWLN01000317.1 GCA_003559375.1 Balneolaceae bacterium
GCCCGTCGCGCGGGTTGACCTGCTGGTGTGGCGGTTTCTCGGTATCGGGGCCCAGAAGGGGGGGACGACGTGGCTATACGAGCAGCTGCGCAGACATCCGCAAATCGGGTTCCCCAAGGGCAAGGAGGCCCATTTTTGGGACCGGCTGGAAGGGTTGTCCGGTGTGCCCGCGTATGTGAACGCGTTCGCCGATCCTGAGCGCTACGAGGGCGAGATCACCCCGGCGTATGCCCTGTTGTCGCAAGAGGTGATCGCAGAGATCCGCCGGGCGGCTCCCGGGCTCCGGTTGATCTACATGATGCGTAATCCCGTCGAACGCGCCTGGTCGTCGGCACTCATGGCGCTTGCCCGGGCCGAGATGAGGATCGACGAGGCAAGCGATGCATGGTTCGTGGACCATTTCCGATCGCGGGGTTCGCTTGGCAGGGGGGATTATGCCACCTGCATCCGGAATTGGCGCTCCGCCTTCCCGAGCGAGCAACTCCTGCTGATCCGGTACGAGCGGATCGTGAGCGAGCCGGAAGATGTACTGCGCAGGTGTTACCGGCACATTGGTGTGGACGATCTCCCCCCGGGGAGCCTTGGGCGTTGTCGGGAACGCGTTTTTGCCGGCCCGGGGCATGCGATCCGTCCACAGCTTCGGGAGCGGTTGGAAACGCTGTATCGACCGAGGATCGCGGAGCTGGAGGAGCTTCTTGCCGAGGATTTCAGCGGCTGGCTGTCCCATCAAGGCGGAACGGGATAAGTGCCTCCCAAGGGGAGTGGATTGACGACTCATAGCGCGGTCTGCCCCCGCGCTGCGCGATCGCTGTTCCTTCCTCGCGGAAGCGGATCGTGGCCTTCCGCAGGGGGCGGAGTCGGGCCAAAGGTGCGCGCAGGCGCGCGGGGCGGTAGACTCCGCCTCTTCACAAGCGAAACGGTGGCCCGGAAACTGCCCAAAGGAATGCATCTCGTGTGTTATCAGTATCCGGTGCAGTGCCACCCTTGCGTGATGCGCCCGGGGAGAATGCTGCGCGGAGACGTCCTTCGGGGCCAATGGGCTCGTCCGGCGTGAGCCCCGTTCTGCCCGAGTGGCTCGCCTGGCAGGCCCGTACCGCTGGCACGTTTTTCAGGGTGGTGCCTGGTTCGACCCTAGCGGTCACCGCTGCCGTGCTGGTCGCGCAGGTCGCGCTGCTTTTCGCTTTCTTCCTGCCGTTGAAGGTGATCATTCTCCTGGGCTCCGAGCGCATCCCGCGCTATTTCCCGGAGGCCATGGCAACGATGGATTACAGCACGCTTGTGGTCGGGCTGGCAGCGGCTTCGATTGGCTTTTACGGCATCTACCTGCTCGCAGAAAGGCTGGCACAGGCGGGATCGGAACGGGGTGCCCGCAAATTGCTGGCGCGAAACGCGAAGCTCGCGCTGTTCGAGAACCAGGACGATGTGGCGGCCAAGGCCTACGCGGATTTCACGGGGATGTTCGCGAGCGCGGTTTTCGTGATTGTCGCGTTCTTTGGGGTGGCGTGGCTTTATCCGGCTGTCGCCTGGCTTCTCGCGGCGTTCATCGTGTTTGTCACGGCCGTATTGTCACTGGCCGGATCGTGGTGGCCCGCGTTTCGCGGGATTCTGATGGACCGGCTGCAGCCTTGGCTACTGATTGCGGCGGGCGTGGGTTTCATGGGTGTATTTGCCTTCGTCGTCGTCGATTTCCTTTTCCGAAAGCCTCCCGCGCTGATTCCGGCGATCATCGGGCTGCTGCTCGCGCGCCAGATCCTGCGCCGGGCCGCTGCAGTCGTGACCGGATCAGTCTCGCTGTTCTCACGCCGGAGCCGGATCGACGCGCTGTTTTCCACGGAATCGGTGCTGCACCCGGAAATGCTGCGCCGCGATCCGGCGATCTGGCCGCTTCTTCTGCCCCAGAGGCGCGAGGTGTGGGTTCGTCCGCTGGTATCCGAGTTGACAGGTATCGCGGAAGCTGACATCGGTCGCGCCTGTCTCACCTGGTGGCCTAGTGGGGTCCGGGATACCGGACTCATCCGCTGTTCGGTACCCGGTTCGGATCACTATCTGGTCAAGCTGTTCGAACGCAATCAGACGCGCTTCGCCGTGCATGAAGAGATGTTGCTGAGAGCGGTACCGGAAGGCTTTCCTTGTCCTCGGCTGGTAGGAGTCGGCGAGTTCGCCGGTCTGCGCTGCCACGTCCTGGGTCTCCCGTCCGCTTCCGTGCCGGTTTCATCGGGCAATCGGGCGATGCTGGAAGCGCTCGAAGTCGACCTACTGGCCGTGGAGCCGCCCTCGGTACTGGCCGATCGGTTTTCGCGGTCCCGACCCCCGATCTGGGAGCGTCTCCCGGAATCCTTGTTGGAGAGGCCTTTCGTCGCTGCCAAAAAACCGGACCTACCGGCATTGGAGGAGTTTCGCGCGCGTGGGGCCGAATGGCGGAGGCGGTTGTCTGCCATTCCCCTGGCAATCGTTAACCCCGACCAGAAACTCGAGAATGCCGCGTTTTGCGAGGGCAGGGCGCTTCTGATCCATTGGGGGCGGTGGTCGCTGGAGCCCTGCGGCGCGGGCTGGTCCACGGATGAACGCAAGCTCGCCGCGCTGGAAACCGCTCTGGGTTCGGCGCGGCTGGTCCGTCCGTCCCTGGGGGAGGTTGATCACGATTCGCTGGTGCTGTCCGCGTTGAGTTTTGAGCTGGAAAAACTCTTGCAGGGGCAACGCTTGACCGAGGCGCTGGAACTGATGCCTCGCATCGTCGGTTCGCTCGACAGGCTCGCGCGCCCGGTCCGTGAGGATCGGTTCGAAGGGAAGGACGCGTTGGCGGGGTAACCGATGAACGACCGTACAATCGTTTTTCTCCATGTGCCGAGAGCAACCGGGGCGAGTTTGCGCACGCCTTTTATGAAGGTATACGGCCCCAATGGGTTTTTTCGGTTTCGGCCGGGGCAGCGTGCGAAATCCGTCTCTTTATTGCGCGAAACGCCGGAAGGGCAGCGGACGGCCCTGAAAGTCGATCCTAAAGCGTATGAGTTGATCGCGGCGCGGAACCGATGGGACAGCCTGCTGCATCCGGGGGTCCTCAGGGCGTGGGATCGAGCCGAACCGGATCACAGCCTAGCGGGCAAACATGGAAGCGTGGATGCATCCCGTGCACCGCCCGACAATGGACGACACCGCGATGCGTGACCCGTTTGCCGTGCCGATCGCGCAGAGCTGGAAGGCCGCGCTCAGGGACTGGTACTACCGCCTTCCGCTTCTGGATCACGCGCGCAAGCGGCGCCTGGTGGTGTTCGTCTATGCCCGTCTGGCGTTCATGATCGACGGCTGGCATGCCCTGCGCAGAC
>PWLN01000150.1 GCA_003559375.1 Balneolaceae bacterium
GTCCGTCAATATTGGAAATGGCTACAAATTTTTCGGCTGATAGCGCACCCGCGAGATGGGCTGCAAACATATCGGCATTAATATTATAGCAGCTGCCATCACGGCCTGATGAAATTGGAGAGACAACAGGCAGATATCCTGAGTTCAACAGGGAATAGATAAGGGATGCATCAACCTCTTCAACATCTCCAACAAACCCAAGGTCTACTTTTATTTCTGATTGATCCGCTTTTTCAGTGTACTTTCTTTTTGTGGCTATTACCATATTCGCATCTCTGCCCGATATTCCAACAGCCCTGATACCTTTCTGGTTAAGAAGAGATACGAGTTCCTTATTCACGCCGCCGCTTAGGGCCATTTCAATGTACCTGATTGAAATATCATCCGTTTTTCTGTGCCCGCCAATAAATTCAGAGACTATTCCCAGCTTATCCAGAATTTCCCTGATTTCAATCCCACCTCCATGAACAAGAACAGGCAATACATCAAATTTGTAAAGTTCAGCAATTTGATAAACGATATTATTCTTTACCCTGGAATCTGTGAGGGCATTCCCACCTACTTTTATAAGTATAATTTTTTCTTTTATTTCGCGAACTTTATCTGGATCAGGCACAAATTGTTCATTCACGGATACATCCTTTTTCAAATTATTATTCATTGGAATGAGTGATTAAATAACGTTAGTTTTCAATTTAGCAAAATATTCATTTTATGTATCGAAAATACTCTTCACTTGTTAGCGTGACTCTTTTACTTGCCGTAGGTTTCATGTTATTAGCGACTTCTGTTTCATGTAACGAGGATACAGCATCAGCATTGGAAGTTGAACCTTTACCGGCCACTGGCAGTTTTCTCGTCACCGGTACAATTAATCGTGAGGTAAGTGGCGAAGCATCATTTCAAATCGAAGCGATGAATGGCAGCACATCACTGGAAATCCTCATTATTGATGATTTTATCGATGAATTCCAGCTCGATTTATTTCTTGTTTACCAGGGAAGCGGTACTTTGCCCAATGCCGGAACGTACTCAATAGGTGGTGATCCTGATGATGAAAATATTTTCAGAGCCTATCTAAACTTTTTTGGTGGCGGTTTTGGAGATGGAGTATTATTCAGTACAGACAATGTGGAAGATGCCGGTACATTAACAATCAGTCAGTCCACCACCGAAAGGATATCAGGAACGTTCCAATTTGAAGCCCGCACCTTAGATTTGCCGGGTGATGACCCTGCGTATATAACCATACAGGATGGTGAATTCAGTGCAATTGCAGATTGACCTGACCGTTACAAGTCAGTTTTAAATGTTACTGCTCCCGTTTCATTTCGTTATAAAGCCAGGAACGGGCGAGATTCCAGTCTCTTTTGACAGTTGCCGGCGAAAGATTCAGAATTTTCGCGGTTTCATCTATTGAAAAGCCACAGAAAAAACGCAATTCTATAACTTTACTTTGCCGCTCAGCAATTTTCTCGAGCCTTGTGAGTGCTTCATCAAGGCTAAGTATTTCGCTTGCCTCTTCTTTTCCTCCCACCAGGCCTTCAGAGTAGGGGAGGGGCTTTTGGTTTCCACCCCGTTTACCTGCCATATGCATTTTCGCATGATCAACAAGAATGCACCGCATCGCTTTCGCAGCTACAGCAAAAAAATGTGAACGTGTTTGCCATGTTTGATGTGAATGATCTACAAGTTTGATATAGGCTTCATGTACCAACGCTGTTGTATTCAAAGTTTCAGCTGCAGCATATTTCTTTCGCTGTGATTTAGCCAGACGGTATAATTCATCATAAATCAGTGGTACAAGATCGGCTGATTGAATCTCGCCTTCTGAAAATTTTTGTAGAACTGCTGTAAAATTCACATCTGCTTCCATGATAGAACTATATAATAAATCAAACTAAATGATCAACAGGATGAGCTGATCGTAACCTTTTTTCGTATGAATAGTACATATAATGACATGAAATACTGTCATTTTTTTAAAAAACCAAGTTAACCAAAGTATAAAATCATAACAAAGATGTATTCGAGGAACTCAATGAAGAAATTATTAATCCTGCCATTTATATTCATTTTTTCAACATTAGTTTCAAATCAACTTAATGCCCAGGAAGTACAGCAGGGGGATATTACTCTATAACAGATGAGATAAGCGCTGGTGCCAGTTTATCCTTTTTAATAGAAAATCATTATCAAAAATCCATTGCTGTACTTATTTATGTAGGAATGAGTTATAATTGTATGGAATACTGAATTAGAATTGACCTCATAAAATTAAACTTCATAATTATGAACAGATATACCTTTTCATTACCTCCTTTGATTTTACTATGCTGTATTATACTGGTGGTCACCGGTTGTTCAGACAGCGGTACATCAGCCGAACAAGATGACCCACCATCATTACCCTCGCAGCTAACCCCGGCAATGATTGACCTGAGTTACTTTGCTGGACAAAATGTACCCAATGATGAAAATCATATGGTCTATAAAACCGTTGAAGCCATCGCAGTTGCGGGTGGCGGCCTGATGCAGGTTGGTGGTCTTTTGAATACGGCTGATGCTTTTCTTTTATTTATGAAAAGCACCAATCAGCGTCCGGAATTTAGTAATGGCTCATGGGTATGGTCAGTAACCGTTCCATTCGGGTTTATGAAAGATGCAGGATATATGCAAAATGTAACACAAGGCGAGATCACTGTTTCAATATCTGCCAAACCGGTAACCGGTGGTATAGAGTGGGAAATTCGTTATACAGGTTTGATCGGTGATGATTTTCTGGATGATTTTGGTTTGATAAGGGGTTTTACTTCGGATGATGAAATGAGTGGCGAATGGAATTTTTATCTCCCAGATGGAGGCAATAACCCTATAATGGTATATACCTGGGAGAAAACCTCGCTAACTGACTTTACGATGACTATGATAGCTGCATATGGAGGTGATACTGTAACAACCGTCGAATATGAAAAAAGTGGTTCTGAAAACTGGATGACCTTTATTGAAGGTTCAGATATTACCAAAGTTTACTGGAATGAAAGCACCCATTCAGGATGGATTGAACAGCAAGGCCAGAGAGTATGTTATGAAAACTTCCAGAATGCCGCCTGTTCATAATAACCGAGTTGTGAAGAACTCAAAGAAAACTCACCTATAAAAAAAACCTCTGTAATTAGAATCAATTACAGAGGTTTTCATTTGCTCCCCGGGCTGGATTCGAACCAGCGACCAATCGGTTAACAGCCGATTGCTCTGCCACTGAGCTACCGAGGAGTATTTCAGTTTGCAGCAAGCATTAAATATAAGATGA
>PWLN01000255.1 GCA_003559375.1 Balneolaceae bacterium
CATCCGGCACGTACTCCGGGTACAACCACGCATACAGCTCATTCGCCTCCAGCACCTCCTGCACGTATCCGTTGAACTCGATACCCCGCTCCTTAATACACGAAGCAAGTACCTCTTCCCAGTCCGGGTTACGCGTGATATCCCACAGCGACCCGCCGTACGTCCACACGGTCGACTTGAAATGTTTACGGCTAAGAAACCCCGCCGCGCGAATACCCGGAACTCTCGTCACCTGATAAAAGTTGCACATGTCTTGATGCAGTGTCGGTGTTAGCCGCGTAAAAGCATTCGCGTACCCCGCGACAAACCGTAGAAAGAAGAACAGGTTGACCATACCGGTCTGCCGTAGCAACTGCCGTACTTCCTCGGTCGCCTTGAAGCCGGTGTCGCTGGTCACCACATTCACAGCCTGCCGCAGCAACTCCTGTTGCTTATTGTGACGCTCCTGCTCGTCCTCCTCACTAAACGTATACAGCGGGGTCGCCGGAGTCGGGCTCACTACCGGATGCTCGGAAGGCCGAATCAAATTACTCATCAGCGTGGCCGACCACTATCTCCGCCTGCCTTATCGCCAACTCCGTTTGCGTTTGCCGCAACCTCCGCAGGGCTTCTTCCATGTCTACCTGGCGCCAGCCCCTGCCGGTATACTGAAAGGCGCCGGGCTCATCGAACATCGGCATCTTCAGCCGAGTCCAGTCCGAAAGCCTGTCTTGTTTCTCTGACATTCTTCAACTCCTCATTCGTTCCGAAACTCACATTGAACGTGATCCCGTCGTTTGTCTTGCCCGAGGCAATCTTATGCCGCAGCTCTTTGTCGGCACGGCGGTGGGCAAGCCACCCCAACAGCAGGTCCTTCTTCACGCCGTCCGGCGTATCGGGTGTCTCCATCATCCGCCGGATCGTCTTGAACGCTGTGGTGTCGGTGGCATAGCCCATTGCCTGGTAGATGGCTTCACGGACCTCCGCACGCGTGGTGATGATCTTACGAAGCTCAGGGTCCTCTATTTCTTCAGGAGCAATCGCATCATCGGATTCCTCTACTTTCTCGATTTCATGCATGTGTACAGTAAATCATACATGCTCACACTTTGTCAAGTGATATTGACAGTTCGGCCCAGGGTATGCTATGATCCCCCACACAACAGGAGGTACTGATGCCCCATTTGAACCGGGAGTTTAACAAGACCCTCAGCGAAATACCCGTTGATCGCCTGCGGCTTCTCGAAGACCGTATCATCTGCCGCATTGTAAAGAGACCGCGTCGCATGGGCCGTTTCTTCGTCGCTGGCACGTGGGAGTACGCGGTCAAAACAAGTATTGGTCGTGTCCTGCGGCTCGGCGAAGGTTACCACGGCCCCTTAAAAACCGGTGATTACGTCATTTACGAGACGTGGATGGGTCGCGAGGCCCCCAGTCCCGATGAGACCCTCATTATTCTGCGCCCCGACCACATTATGGCGCTCATAGACGTGGATGAATCTCCATGAGTTCGGGAAGCTGGGACGCCTTGAGGCTGCACGGCAGGCGTTGCTGGCTGCCGGAAAGGCGGGCCTGTCTTCGCGGGCAATCATGACCGCCGCAGGGCTTGAGACAAGCTCCGGAGGCGGATCAACCCAACACTTTTTATTGCAGCTTACGTCATACTGCTACCTGTACGAGAGCGACAACGGGCGCAGGTTCTACATTGACGGCGAGCGGGACGCCACCTTCACCCGCAAAGTAGTAGGCGAGCACGGCGACATATTCGCCATGTTTGACGATACAGAGGAGGAAACATGGGACTCGGACACATTGACCCCCCACAAGACAGAGGATTCGACTTAGCTTTAGAAGAAGGCGACATGGCCTTGTCGATTCTGATCCACGTGTACAAGGACGGGACGTTGGAGTATTCTCTTGAGCACAACCACGAGATGTACGGCGAGGGGGTACCGATACAGGTGCCTATTAAGGCCCTTTACTCAGCCGCTGAGACGATTATCGCGAACTCGAAGGAGTCCGACAATGCGAAGAATTGACCCGTTTGACCGACTGCTTATTGCTGTGTTTACGGCCACGGGGCTCATCGCCACAGCAAACATCTTCTTTATGCCGTGGTACATGGGACTAATCAATGCGGGTGTCGCGGGCGTATACGTATCCGCGGCGATTACGCTATGGAGAGACAATTATGGCAAATGAGTGCTTACACGAACATATTGACATGACTAAACCTACCGGCCCCGGCTACGTTCGGTGCGCCGACTGCGGCAAGTCAATCCCTGTTGAGCGGGCCCTACTATCGTTGGACCGGCGCATTACGCACATAGAGCGGTTCCTCACCATCGATGTTCTCAAAGACGAGGAGGTAGCCGGTGAGTCGTAATCATCTAATCGAAGTAGCTTTAGCGACTATAGCATTCATACTGCTTGCCGCTGCAATACTCCTTTATAGCAAGCAAGCCCGCTACGCTGATGAACTTGCCGAATCACAGGCTATTGTGGCCGAGCTACGCGAGAAGCTCGACGCTGCGCAGGCAGAGTCCGCTCAGGGTGGGGCGGAAACAGACGTACCGGAGCCTGCTCCTCAAACATCACAATGGACATGGCCGATTGCCGAGTCGGACTACGTTATGGTGACGAGCCTGCATGGACGGCGGATCTCGCCTATTCTGCGTTATGAGCGGTGGCACCAAGGTATCGACATCATGGGCGTGGAAGGTGCGCAGATTGTGGCAGCTGCCGACGGTGTAGTCGTACCTGCCGACGAGTGGGTTGAGTTTAGCGACGGGCCGGACATCCAGGGTGGGCATTGGCCCGCACCTGATGGGCACTTTAGAGGGCACCCTGTATATGGCGGGCTGGTGATTATTCGCCACGAAGACGGGTGGCACAGCTTGTACGCGCATCTGGACCAGACGTGGGTACATGGGGGCCAGCGTGTAACGGCTGGGCAACTCATCGGGCGGCAAGGCAGCACCGGTGCAAGCCGCGGGGCTCACCTACACATGGAAATTATTACGCCGGACGGTGGGCGGGTAAACCCGCTGCTGTACCTTACGCCGGAAACTGATCGCGAGTGATGGCAGGCACGCCGCCGTAGGTGCGTGTGGTTGCAGGGCCAAACCTGCGGACGCCGTGGAAAGACACGGGTGGCTGCTGCGGCTCGCGCACGACGCGGGTCAGTAGGTGGAATTATGGGGCAGAGCGAAAGCCCTGCCATTCGTGCCGGTTCGACTCCGGTCAGCAGTCAGTCCGATCCGGGCATTCCGCCGTGAGCGGTACACTGGGAGGACATAGGTACACGGGCTGCTTGAGATTCTGCAGCACCG
>PWLN01000231.1 GCA_003559375.1 Balneolaceae bacterium
CCGACAAAACGGATTTCGGCTTCAGGATGCAATTTTGATATAGCATCGGCTATCGCTATGGCCGGGTAAACATGACCACCCGTTCCACCTGCTGCCATAAGAATCCTTAAAGGGCTTATGGCAGCGGTGAGGGTGTCTGTAGATGATATGTTCTTTGCAACGGCGGCCATCATCCGTTATAAAATCGTGCTTTATGGTTCAGGTTATACTTTGAAATATTTAATAAAATACCCATCATCATGCCTGCGAAAAGCATGCTTGTACCACCGTAACTGATAAACGGCATGGGAAGGCCGGTAACCGGGAAGAGCCCGGTTGCAACGGCCGCATTTACAAATCCATATAATGTAATCATCAATGTTGCGCCTAAAGCCATCAATGTTCCGAGAACATCAGGAGCGTGACGTGCAACCACAGCAATTCCGCGAAAGAGGATTACAGTAAATAATAAAAGAATGGCTGCCGAACCTGCCAGGCCGTATTCTTCGGCGATTATCGCAAAAATAAAATCATTATATGGTGCCGGCAGAAAATCCCTTTGTGAACTTTTTCCGATTCCAACCCCAAAAATTTGCCCTCTTGCTATAGCTATATGTGCTTGTTGTGCCTGATATCCGCTTGTTGATTCAAAATGAGTATTATTCAATTCAGAAATTTGGGTGATATAATTTGTTATACGGCTTTGGCGTTCGGCCGATGAGGACACGAACGCAGCACCACCTAAGAAGGCTGCAAGAATGAGTGCAGAGAGCTGAGGGATACTGATTCGTCCCACAAACATTAAAAACGTGCAAATTGCCACCAAAACGGCTGCGCTACTGAAATCTTCAATGGCGATAAGCCCGCATGTGATTACTATCCAGAACATGATGGGCAGAAATGCCCTTTTGAAATTTTTTATATACTCCTGTTTTTCATGCAACAGCACACAAACATGCAGTATCAGGGAAATGGCAGCAAAAGACGATGGCTGAAAAGAGATAATGCCTACAGAAAGCGCCCTTCTTGCACCAAACTGAAATTCTCCGTAAAAGATAACAGCAATCAGCAAAATCCAGCTTAAAACCATTGCCAGCCTGCTGAAACGTGCAATGACTGTATAATTAACTTTTGAGACCAGAACCATAACAAGAAAGGCAATACCAAGCTTGATGATGTGGCCTGTAACCAGTTTTCCTGCTGTGGTACCATGAGTTTGTGCAAAAAAAGCAATAGATGAAAACACGGCAAGACACCCGATAACCATAAGCATAATGATCGAAACAAACAGAATCTGGTCGCTCCCCTTTTGAGGGACTTCCAGTTCATCCTTCGTTGTTTCAAAGATGGTACCTACCTTGCTATTTTGCGTTGTATAATACAAGAGGGTGGTTTAAGGCTTCAGGTTCAATGTTTCAGGTTCAAAGTTCAGTGTTTACTATTTTTACTCATATCTTTTATCTCAAGACTCAAGACTCAAGACTACAAATCCAATACAGCCTGTTTAAACTCATTGCCGCGATGCTCAAAATTTTCAAACATATCGAATGATGAACATGCCGGACTGAGCAGAATTGTTTCACCTCTTTTTGCAGCTTTTCGTGCTTTTTTTACGGCGTCTTTCATTGAGTCGGCTTCAATAAAATGCGGTACTACACCTTCAAGCTGCAGTTTGATTGCCTGCCTGGCTTCGCCGATTGCAACTATGGTATGCACCTTTTCGCGAATCTGTTTTTCCAGGAAGCTGTAATCGTTACCCTTATCACGCCCGCCGAGTATTAATACCAGGGGCATATTGAAGCTGCTCAGGGCATACCATACTGAATTTACATTAGTGGCTTTGCTATCATTAAAATAGCTTACTCCTTCATATTTTCTTACAAACTCGAGGCGATGAGCAACACCTTCAAAACTTTTAAGGCTTTCCCGAATGTATTCGTTATTGATTTCTGATGCCCTTGCTGCAAGAGCTGTTGCCATTCCATTTTGCAGGTTATGTTGTCCTTTTAATCCAATTTCACCGATATGCATGAGTTGTTCTTCTTTGTCATTTGTCTTTATGATAAGGTTGCCATTACGTACAAATGCTCCGCAGGCAACTTCGCTGCTGCTTGAAAAAGCAAGCAATTGAGGTGCATCTTCTTTCATGGCAAGTTGGTTTGCATGCTCCGAAAGAATAGGGTCGTCAAAGTTGTAGATGAACCGGTCGCTATTTGACTGGTTTGCAGTGATATTTAATTTTGATGCTGCGTATAGGGAAAAATCGTTTTGATACCGGTCGAGATGATCTGGTGTAATATTCAGGATCATGCTTATATCTGGCTGGAAACTGTTGATATGATCGAGCTGAAAGCTGCTGATTTCAAGAAGTAGATCTTTTTTAGGTGAAGTGACATCCACAAAGTCGGAAAATGCCATACCAATATTTCCGGCGAGAATATATTCCTTACCTGCAATTTTCCATGTATGGGCAATCCAGCTTGCTACTGAAGTTTTTCCGTTCGAACCGGTAACAGCAATAATCGGAGAACGGCAGAACCAGCTTGCTACTTCCACTTCAGAGAATACTTCTTTATTCTTTTTGATATAACCCCGCACAATAGCCGAAGTATCTGGAACACCTGGGCTTAAAACGAGGAAATCTCCTGTCATGGCCTTATCAGAATGCATATTCTGTTCAAACCCGATATTCTCATTATTCAGAATATTCTGAATAGTACCCGATATTGAACCCGAATCTGTTACAAACGGAATTGCCCCTTTGCGTTTTAGCAGACGAGCCGCTGCTACGCCGCTTCGGGCTGCTCCTGCTATTACGATATGCCTGCCTTCTACCTGTCTCATCGCAGTTTAAGTGTTAAGAGGCTTAATATTCCAAGCAGGATAGCAATGATCCAGAATCGCACAACGATTTTTGATTCCGGCCATCCCTGTTTTTCAAAATGGTGATGAATGGGTGTCATCAGAAATACCCGGCGGCCTTCACCATATTTTTTTTTGGTATATTTGTACCAGGTAGTTTGGATGATAACAGACACGGTTTCTACCAGAAATATGCCGCATATTATTGGCAGAAGCAGTTCTTTGTGAATCATCACGGCGAGGGCACCGATGGCGCCGCCAAGTGCCAGAGAGCCGGTATCTCCCATAAAAACCTGTGCGGGATAGGAGTTATACCATAGAAAACCGAGGCATCCACCCACCAGTGAAGCCACAAAGATGGTCAGTTCACCGGTTCCCGGCAGATACATAATATTCAGGAATGATGAGAAGTCGACCCTGCCCGATACATAGGCAAATATTCCGAGAATGACGCC
>PWLN01000106.1 GCA_003559375.1 Balneolaceae bacterium
ATCGTCAATATCATCGAGCGGATCCTGAATACCGGATTCATCTGTTGTAACCACAGGCAGCGGGAAAGGTTTCTTATATCCACGCTGGCTACCGATAAATGATGTGATACGTTCCACCTCGTTCACTGAAACATAGGCATTTTGGATTCGTGTCATACCGGCACCACTTGAAAAGAGCATATCGCCGCTGCCTACGAGCTGATCGGCACCGCCAACATCAAGTATTGTCCGGGAATCTACTTTGGAGGCAACCTGATACGCCATTCTTGCGGGGAAGTTAGCCTTTATGGTACCGGTTATTACGTTTACCGAAGGCCTTTGTGTAGCTACTACCAGATGAATCCCAATCGCCCGTGCAAGCTGTGCCAGGCGTGCTATCGGCTCTTCAATTTGTTTTCCAGCTGTCATCATGAGGTCAGCGAGTTCATCAATCACTACAACTATATAAGGCAGGTGTCGATGTCCAAGCTCCTCGTCAAGGTCTCCGTTGTCGAATTTTTGGTTATAAGACTTTAGGTCACGCACCATTGCCATCTTTAGCAACTCATATCGTTCATCCATTTCCTTTGTTACACTCTGAAGTGTTTCAAGTGCAGCGCTTGTATCTGTTACAATTGGCTCTTCCGAGCCTGGTAAAACGGCAAGAAAATGATTCTGGATATTACGATAAAGGGCGAGTTCAATCTTCTTGGGATCAATGAGTATGAATTTAATATCGTCGGGATGACATTTGTAGAGAAGACAGGTAATAACTGTATTAATGCCTACAGATTTTCCCGACCCGGTTGCACCAGCAATCAAAAGGTGGGGCATTCGGGTGAGATCTATCATGAAAACTTCGTTTTCAATTGTTTTGCCAAGTGCAACAGGAAGCTCAAAATCGGTTTCAACAAATTTTTTGGTATTGATAACCGACTTGATATAGACAGTTTCACGCGTTTTATTTGGTACCTCAATTCCAACTGCTGACCTCCCCGGAATGGGTGCAATAATTCGCAGCCCATGTGCTGCAGTCGCCATTTTCAAATCATTCGCATAACTTTCAATTTTGCTGATTTTCACATCAGGGGCAGGTTCAATTTCATATAATGTAACGGTTGGCCCTACAATAGCATTGATACTCAGAATTTCTATTTTATGACGCTTAAGCTTTTCAAGAATAATTCGTTTATTCGTTTTTATCTCTTCAAGATCCACTTCATTGCCTTCATTTGGCGGAGTGTCGAGAAGGTCGATTCCCGGAAATTTGTATTTAATTACGGGTAATTCCTTTGCTTTTACCTTGTTCTGCCTGTCCAGTTCACGTGCACCAGCTTCCTCATCACCCTTTCCAATGTAGACTGATATTTCGACATCATCCTCATCCACCCCTTCCGATTCATCCGCCGATTCATCGCTTTTTTCAAGTATTGCTCTCGGGGGGCGTTTTTCAAGTTCAGCAGTCTCTTTTCTTCTTTCGAGTTCACGCAGCCGGTCTTCTTCCTCCGACTTCTCAACAATTTCATCAATATCTGGCCTGATATTTGAACTTTGCACGCCGGAACGGAAGTTGTTTTTCTCAGCTTCTTCAGCTCTTTGCCTTTTCAGAATAGCCTCAGATGCAGAGTTACCGATCGAGGTGATCTGCTCTTTAGAGGGAATACGATTTGATACAGACTTTTTAGCCTTATCAATAATTTTTTGTATGTCTCTTTCAACAAGCAGCAGTAAACTTACAATCAGAAAAACAAAAAGCATGATGATAGACCCAATACCCATAAAATTCTGCAGTACAGCAGCAAGAGAAATTCCGGACTGACCGCTCCAATACATCGAATAGGCTTCATATTCTATATAAAACCATCCTGAAATTGTCGAAATTAGAACCATCATCCAGAGCCCGTAAACTATCGGGATCAGGATTTCCTGAACATCACGTAATCGGAAAATAAGCCATCCGGTTACTGAAATAATAACAGGCAGAATGATGCTTGTGTAGCCAAACAGTGTATTTACAAAAAAGTATGCGATATAAGCACCAGCAACTCCGAGCCAGTTGTTTACCCTTAATGCTTCTCCGGAATCGATGCTGAAATAGGAATTCCATGTCATACTTTTAACGATTGCAAAATCGTCAGCATGAAAAGAAGCGATACTCAACAACAGTAAAAATGAAATTGCCATAGTAAGAATACCGGCAATTTCCATTTTTCTTGAGTAGGTAAAACTGTTAAAAAAAGGTTTTGAAGGTTTATTTTTCGCCATTCTGGAGGGTAATGATCCCTTCTTTTAAACGGGGAACAATATCAATGATATCGATTTTGCAGCAATAGTTGATGTCATCATCACCTATCAGTTTTTTTAGCCTCATTGCGTGATTCGACTGATGCACCACACCCGCAAGGTCTTTCTTGTAAATTTTGTAAATGCCGAACGCAACTCTTGCTCCGTCTGTAGACTCATCAGCAAGTTTTCCGTTGTTTAATAAATGAATGATATTTCCTGCCAGCAGAGTGTCTTCCAGGGCCAGCCGCCCCTTCCAGCCTGCACATACCAACACAATATCTTTTTTCTGTATTTTTAAAGTATTTACTACTGTGCTAACATTTAGGAAAGAAGCGATCAGGATATCAGCAGAACCGATTGATTTTTTTATCGCCTTTGTTCCGTTCGTTGTATTGAAGATGAGCGTTTTCCCACCTACTACTTCTTTGGTATATTCAAGTGGGGAATTACCGAGATCGTATCCTTCAATTTGTATTCCGTCTTTTTCACCACAGAGCAGGTAATTATCGGAATCTACGTTCTGAGCAATTTTACTTGCCTCGGCCATGTCGGCAACAGGTATAACAGCCTTGGCACCGTTGTTCAGCGCTGTAACTATGGTAGATGATGCGCGAAGCACATCAATAACAACTACAGCTTTGCCCCTTAACTCTTCTTCCTGGAATGTGTGTACGGAATAAAAAACATCAATTTTTTGAGAATCTGCCATTCACTTATTTATTACTTTGTTAAAAACGGGGGTTTTACAACTTTTGCTACTGCCCGTTTTTTCCTGATGGTAATATAAACCTTTTCATTCTCCTCTGCCTTTTCGTTTTTGATGTAACCCATACCAATTCCCTTATCCAATGTAATGGATTGGGTGCCACTGGTAACGAATCCGATCTCTTCACCATTTTCATCAGTAATGGTGTATCCTGGCCTCGGAACATTTCTGGGTTCATCGAGCTCAAATCCCATAAGTTTACGTTGAATACCTTTTTCTTTTTGTTTTAAAAGAGCCTCTTTGCCGATAAAATTGCCTTTATCAAATTTGGTTAGCCATCCCATACGAGCTTCGAGAGGAGTTGTGTCTTTGGTAATGTCATTTCCATACAGTGCATAACCCATTTCCAGCCTCAAGGTATCCCTTGCGCCAAGGCCTGCGGGAAGCAATCCTTCATTTTTACCTGCCTCAAGCAGCAATTTCCAGATTTTTTTTACATCCGCTTTTGACATATCTATGTAGAGCTCATAACCTTTTTCACCGGTATAACCTGTAGCTGATATGATAATATCCGGTTGATCAGCAATTGTTCCTGTTTTAAATGAGTAAAATGGAATTTCGTTTATGTCATGTGAAGTCAGTTTACGAAGAATGGATGGTGAAGCGGGTCCCTGCAGGGCGAGTAATGCATACTGATCCGATTGATTTACAACATCAACTCCGGCAGGGTTATTGCTCATGATCCAGTCATAATCTTTTTCAATGTTGGAGGCATTCACTACCATCATATACTCATTTTCCGCGATCATATAAACGAGAAGGTCATCAACAATACCTCCGTCTTCATAACACATGGCCGTGTATTGGGCTTTACCCGGTACGAGTTTTGAAGCATCATTGATAGTCAATTTTTGGATCAGATCCAGTGCCCCATCACCATAAACAAAAAACTCACCCATGTGTGATACATCAAAAAGGCCAGCAGTTTGCCGTACAGCAGTATGTTCTTGTTTGATACCGGAATATTGAACGGGCATTTCAAATCCACCGAAGTCAATCAGCTTTGCGTGAAGTTTAACATGTTCTTCGTAAAAAGCAGTTCGTTTCAGCATATAGTTAAATTTCTCAGATTTTTGAAAGAATCATTCATATGATTAACGGATCCGGATATTATGGTTACCGGAATTCCGGGATCAAATCCAGCGCCTCTTCATAATTCATTTTTCTGTTTGGTACACTGCCTGAATTCAATCTGCTGTTAAGGATTCAGTTAGAAAGATACTCATTACAGGCTGCTTTGTGAAAATTCAGAACCGGAAGTTAATCAATAACAAAGAATGAATACAAACTGAAGAAACGGTCTGCAAGAATATTCCGTTTAGATTGCTTTTGATTCTGATTATCTTTAGAACCGTTCGAAAATAAGGTTAAACCATCAAATATCATGTCAATTCATAAGGAACAGGTAAAAAGCGCATTATCACAAGTGATTCACCCTGAGTACAAAAGGGATTTGATTTCTCTTGATTTAATACAGGATCTCATTATCCAGGAAAAATATATTTCTTTTACCCTTGAATTGCCAAGAAAGGATGAGAGGCTTGCAGATCATTTAAAAAGGGAGTGTACTGCGGCTATTCACAAGTTTATTGACCCGGGAGCTGTAACAGACATCACTGTGGGCATTAACATTTCACGACAGCGGGAACTGGATGGAGATGCTGATAATACAGCACCTGCCAGTAAACCTCAGCCGGAAACGGTATTAGGAGGGGTTAAGAATATTATTGCTGTTGCGTCAGGCAAGGGGGGAGTAGGGAAATCAACCGTTGCGGCAAATCTTGCCGTTGCACTTGCACAAACCGGTGCCAAAGTGGGTTTACTGGATACGGATATCTACGGGCCAAGCGTGCCTACAATGTTTGGTGTTACCGAACGCCCGAATATTACAACACAAAAAAAGCTTGTTCCGATCGAAAAATTCGGAGTTCATCTTGTTTCAATGGGTTTTTTGGTGGATACAGACCAGGCGATGATTTGGCGCGGGCCTATGGTAACGAGTGCAGTGAAACAATTTATGCAAGAGGTGGCATGGGGTGATCTTGACTATATGGTATTGGATATGCCGCCCGGCACGGGAGATATCCAGCTAACAATTGTTCAAACCGTTCCGCTTACAGGAGCTGTGATTGTATCAACACCACAAACAGTAGCCCTTGATGACGCCCGGAAAGGTGTGGCTATGTTTAATAAAGTAAATGTCCCTGTACTGGGCATTATTGAAAATATGGCTTATTTCGTGCCTGACGACATGCCGGAGAAAAAATATTATATCTTCGGCCGGCATGGTGCCAGAAAACTGGCAGAACGCCTTGAAGTACCCTTTCTTGGGGAGGTTCCGCTGCGTGAGAGGGTTCGGGAAACCAGTGACCTTGGGACCCCGATTGTTGCGGCAGAACCTTCCTCTCCATCTGCTATCGGTTTTAAAGAGATTGCTAACCGCGTAGAACAGTCCTTAATTGTACGGAACCAGGAAAAAGAAGCTACAAGAAAAATCGATATCAGGATCAGGCCATGAACTCCTGAAGGACGCTTATGCTAATGAGTGAAGTATTTGGAGGTTATTGCGGGTAATATGAACGATAAAAAAGATAAAACCAGCAAAAGAACGATCATAGAGTGGGGCATCATCATAGGAGTAGTGGCCCTTTTATATGTTACAGGCTGGCATACACAGGTTATCGGTACCATGCAGAGAGGTTTGCTTGCCACTGGGCTCATCAAACCGTCAATACCTTCCATGGAACAAGACTTTCCGATGGCAAGTATGGATTTTAATTTTGCTGATGAAACAGGGCGTATGGTTTCCCTTTCAGACTTCGAAGGCAAAGTGGTTTTTTTGAATGTATGGGCAACCTGGTGCCCGCCGTGCATCGCTGAGATGCCGTCTATTAACGCGCTATATAATAAGATGAAAGATTCAGATCGGGTCTCATTTGTACTTGTATCGATGGATGAGGATTTTGAAAAAGCAGTTCAGTTTATGGAGCGCAGAGGTTTCGAAATGCCGGTTTACCACTACAGAAGCAGATCGCGGCAAGCTTATGAGAGCACGGTTATCCCCACTACATATGTATTAACAAAAGATGGGCGGCTGGCACTTGAGAAAAGAGGCCTTGCAAAATATGATACCCCGGAATTCAGGGATTTTCTGATAAATCTGGCTGAAAATTAAGCTATGAATTTTCCAGGTCAGCGAAAGATCATCATTTTTCCTGTACTGGATTCACCTTCCACAATGATCCGGTATATATAAAGGCCGGTTGCCAAATCTGTAATATCCACTTCCACTTCGTAACGGCCTGGCATTTGGATACCACTGTGCAGAGTTCGTATTTGCTGCCCGTTTATAGTAAATAAATCCAGTTTTACAT
Source organism: Balneolaceae bacterium (assembly GCA_003559375.1). Lineage (GTDB taxonomy): Bacteria > Bacteroidota > Rhodothermia > Balneolales > Balneolaceae > Rhodohalobacter. The sequence continues at coordinate 6,406 of PWLN01000106.1, forward strand.
TTGCATTTTGACTGATGGAGTAGGGGATCCTTGGATTAGGATTGGTGGGTACAATCGGATTTGGATAACTTTGATCAAGCTGAAAAACCTGATTTTGCCTCAGTGTTTCTCCGGTAAGGTTTATGGTAATGGGAGGCTGAATATTTTTTGCATTATGAAAAAGGAGTAATGAAGCAGTATGATAATCGATATCACGCGGTTGATAGGTTATTATGATATCAATGGATTCGCCCGGCTCTAAAGAAAAACTGTTGTTACCGCCAATAATAAAATGTTCACTTGTAAGTTCGAGTGTTCCGGCTAATGTTTCTACTGATTCAGGATCGCTTCTGATATGCAGGGTTTTTGTAATAGTTTCACCCTCATTCACGACTCCAAAATCCATAAGGGTGCTACTTAGGGTTATAATGGCATCGGCTGATAGAAACGATAGGCAGCCTTCAGATAATGGCCATCCCATATCACTGAGCATGCCACAAAGAAGCGGCCCTGGTGAATGAATGGCAAATTCACGTGCAATTCTGGGCACCATCAGAGCATTAATAGTTCGGTTGAATGTAACTTCATCAAGATGAGAGTAACTTGAGCCCGGATTCCAGATTTCCGGTGTATAAAGGCGTGCTCGGTCCTGAATTTGTTCTTCCAAGGTTAGTAAAGCATTATCACCATCAAAATAAACACCATCCCTTTGCCCGGTTAAAGCCAGGAATAGATCCTGTGAGGGATTGGAATATACAGATACATCAATTATCTGGATCCAGCTACCGTCAAAAGCAAACCGATCATAAATATATGGAAATATTGGACTTCCTGACCCTCCCCATCTGCCTGTTTGTGAACCCTCTGGAACATTCATGCTGCCGAAAAAACCGAATCCGTGTGCAAGTTCATGCAGTACTACCGTTACAAAATCCAGACGGCCTCGTGGAGTCTGTGCATCAGTTCCAAAATACCAGTCATTAACTGAACAATTAATATTTACCCGTATATCATGCTGTAACGGGGTTCCGTTATCGGTTTCAATTTCTTCTCTTAGAGCTCTACCCGACATCGCTGTTAACTGAGCTAAAGAATACCAGCTGTTTGGATCAATACTGTTTAGCCTGATAAGCCTGGTAGGGCCGGCACTGGCCAAAGTTACTCCTTCCAGTTCCTGCCAAATAGCCTGTATCCGAATGGGTATATCTGAACGCAAATGTGTTGCCCGTATCCCAACTGCATACTCAAATGCGTTGGCTGCCTGAACAGGCCAGTTTTGCTCGCCACATGAATTATTTACAGCAATAGCATAATCAATTTCAAACATATCTGCGGCAGCACTTTGGATCTTTTTTTTCATTTCCGGGCTTACCGCAATACGAAAATTTAAATTTTCATCAGTGGGTTCAAGAGTACAGATATGTCCGCTAAGCGAAATTTCCATCGCTTCAAAATCCGTAGTATCCACATGCTGCGAATAGAGAATGTGAAAAAACGAAAACGAAAAGAGTACTAATGTTAAAAGCTTCTTGAACATAAAATGGGGTAAGTCGCCCTGAGATAGAAAACTGACTGAATTTTAAAAGCTAAAAGTAATCATTTAGCGATAAACATAACGGATGATTATTGAATTTGTACTTCTTTTTAAACTTTTTGTGTGAGTTAAACCCGTATTATATTAATGTATTAACACAAACGAATGGACTCATTAAATTATGGCCTCAAAAATGAATCGTAGTGGAACTGTTCGGATTGCCGGGCTCGTATTCTGGATTTCAATCTGTTTTTTTACAGCATGGATTGGAGCACAGGCTTCACCCGGAATAGCCCCCGGTGAATGGTTTGAATCCATCAACAAGCCAACCTGGAATCCGCCCAATTGGTTATTCGCCCCGGTTTGGACAACACTTTATACCATGATGGGTGTTGCAGTGTGGTTTGTCTGGAAGGATTACGGTTTCTCCGGTGCAAAAAAAGCAATCAGCTTTTTTTTGATTCAATTGGCCCTTAATGGCCTGTGGTCACAGATTTTTTTTGGAATGCAGGAAATTGGATGGGCATTTTTTGAAATACTGGTATTATTGTCAGCCATCATTGCCACTACTTATCTCTTTTTCGAAAAGAACTCAATCGCAGGATGGCTGATGATACCCTACATTATTTGGGTTAGTTTTGCATCTGTTCTTAACGGTACTATCTGGTGGATAAACTAAGTTTGATCTACTTGATTACCGACATTTTCTGGATGTTTGTTACATCTCCGGCCGTGAAGCGTACCAGGTAAGTGCCGGAGGCAAAATTTACTGAATTGAGTCTTGCGAAGTAGACGCCTGCGTTTTGCTGCTCATCTACCACAACGGCAACTCGCCTGCCCGTGATATCAAAAACATCGATCAATACATTCCTTGTATCTGAAAGCTGGTAGCGGAGTGTGGTTGTGGAATTGAAAGGATTTGGATAATTGGGATCAATTCTTGTATCACGTACTTCTGTGATAAAGGAATTTACCTCACTCCAACCACTTTCACCTCCGGGATTCATGGCTTTCACACGCCAGTAGTAGATCGTTGCAAATTCAAGCTGAAAGGTGCTGTTGTATGTTGTTTCGTCCAGGGTATCTTCAAGCTGAATTTCTGAAAAGTCATTGTCTTGCGACACCTGTATGATATATTCAAAAGCTCTCTCACTGGGGGTCCAGCTGAATATCGGCAAGACAGGAACCTGATTTTCATCCTGTAGCGGTGTTTCAAGGGAAACAGGTTCCGGCCTTTCTATGGTGGTGCTGAAACTCCATATGTCACTCCACTCTCCGGTACCTGCCTGATTTGTTGCCCTCACCCGCCAATAGAAGTTACTGAGATAATCAAGCCCACCGGATGAATTTATCGCATTAAAGCTTGTGGTTCTTGTGAAAACAATATTATTGAAATCCTCATCGGTGGCAATTTGAATTTCATATCGTTCAGCCCGTTCAGCCCTGTTCCATTGCATTAAAAATCCGGGTAAAAGGTTTTCTGATCCGTTCACGGGTGATGAAAGTACAACTGGGTCCGGCAACATCACATTTCTTTTAGTATTGAACCGCCAAATGGTACTCCAATAACTATTTCCGGAATCAGACAAGGCTCTTACCCGCCAGTAGTAATTGGTGTTCAGTTCAAAAGTCACCTCTGGTACAAATAGAGTTTCACCTATTGTTTGATCCAAAGCAATATTCCTGAAATCGGCTTCCGAAGCGATCTGAATACGATAATTTTGCGCACCCTGTACCGGCATCCATTCAAAAGAGAGTTGCTGTGCAGTTTCTGCTGCTCTGTGAACAGGTTCTGACAAGATCGGCCGATCAAGGGCAACCTGGTGGTCAAGAAGCTCAAGGCATGCAGGTCCCAGCGGCCATAACATGTCTTCAAGGATACCGCAAAAAATTGGACCGGGGCTATGTATGGCAAGCGACATATCCATTCGTGGCCGCATCAGGGCATTGGGAGATGCAGAAAAAGCAGATTGATCAAGATGCGAATAACTGGAACCCTGCCTGAACTGAAGTGGTGCATATAACGGCACCCTGTTACCGAAATTTGCCATTTCTGTCTCCATCCCACTGAAAAATAATCCCTGGCTCCGTCCTGTTACAGCATTATATAATCCTGAGGAGTTATTTGGATAAAGTGTAGTGTTAAAAACAGGGTCAATAAACCCATCAAAAGCAAAAAGATCATAGATAAATGGCTGTGGTGTTCCGGTTTGGCTTCGATTAAACCATTGAGCGGTTTGTCTTGTCGCATCGACCCTGATGCTGCCCGCGAAACCTATTCCATGGCCAATCTCATGAAGTACAACCGTTACAAAATCGATTGTACCGGAAGGCGGGCTTGCCGTTGTTCCAAGATACCAGGCTGAATAATTGCAATTCATATTTACAAGAATATGATGGTTATCAGAAGTAGATGAACCAGGTTGGTTCAACAGATCTGTTCCGGTCATGGCATTGGCCTGGGCAACCGAAAACAGGGTGTTGTTGTCGATACCTTCACCGGATAATGGGAAATAGGCTGTGGCGCCCGCAGAACCAAGTACGTTGCTTGATAGCGACCTCCAGCGAGCTTCAATTCGTATCGGTACATCTGAGCTTAGGTGATAACTCCAGATTTCGGCTGCATACTCAAAAGCGGCTATAGCTTCATCAGGCCAGCTTTCGTCATTACACTGATCTACATAAGTAATGATAAATTCACTTCCGGGTACTTCCGTGGCTGTAATCTTCTTCCGGATCAAAGGGTCATAACTATAGTGCACATCAAGGCCCGTGGATTCAAGGATACAGGTTTCTTCAGCATGGCCTTCATGAGGGAAGAATGGCTCACCGGGAGTAATATGTTGGGCTGAAACAAGATTTATTGCTGCGAAAATTGCAGCAAGTAATGATAATATGAACAGTTTATATTTCAATGTACTTTTGTCTGGCTGGCATGAACTAACTGACAAGTAAACCGATAATGCCGGAAAAAATTAACTTTCTATTCCAAATATAATTTATTTAGAAAACCGATAGTTCTTGTAATGCAATACTATTCGTAACCTTGCAATCAAGTAACTAAGAAAAACTCAGTAAAGTATCACAGAGTAGCTAAAATTAGTTTCTCTCCAACTTAGATTTTGATGTTTTCATTCCAGAATAAACCGCTAAGCCAATTGTTGAAGTGCAGCAATCCGTTCAACGGCTTCCGGGCACTATTTTATCACTGAAATTTTTTGAACGTTCGAGAAATCCCCGGCTGCAAACCGTACAAGATAGATTCCCGATGCCATGCCTGATGCATTGAGCCTTGAGAAATAGACACCTGCATTTTGCTGTTCATTCACCAAAACTGCGACACGTCTGCCCGTAATATCAAAAACGTCGATAAGTACATCGCGAGTATCTGAAAGCTGATAACGCAGTGTGGTTGTAGAATTAAACGGATTGGGATAATTTGGCTCGATCCTTGTTTCACGCACTTCAGTTGTAAATGTATTTACTGCGCTCCAGTCGCTCAGCCCACCTATATTTGAGGCTTGCACTCTCCAGTAGTAGATTGTTGCAAATTCAAGTGGCATCATCGAAGTGTAGGAAGTTTCTTCCAGGGTGATTTCGAGATTCACGAAGGAAAAATTGTCATCCTCTGAAATTTGAATAATATAATCGGAAGCCCTGCTGCTGGGCTGCCAGGTGAACTGTGGATTGACCGATACCTGGTTCTGCTCATCAGAAGGTGTGCCAAGCGATACTGTTTCCGGACGCTGAATGATGGTTTGAAAACTCCAGACTTCACTCCACTCCCCGGCACCACCCTTATTTGTGCCTCTTACACGCCAGTAGTAATCGGTAAAGAGTTCAAGTGATTGTGTAGAAGCAAATCCGGTAAATGCAACACTCCTGTCTATTACCAGGTCTTCAAAATCCGGATCTTTAGCAATTTGAAGGTCATATCGTTCTGCCCGTTCTGATTCATTCCAGCGGATTTCAAAACCCGGCCGCAGGTTTAGAGTGCCATCTGCCGGTGAAATCAGGTCTGTAATAGCAGGCGGGTTTGTGGTTGTTGAGAACCACCAAACCGGGCTCCAGCTGCTGCTTCCTTCTTCATTTAAAGCACGAACACGCCAGAAGTAAAATCCGTTGAACTCGAGTTCGTTGATCAGTGTAAGTTCTGTTTCGATAGTAAATTCATTGGCTATCTGATTGTCAAAATCGAAGTCTGTCGCGATTTGAAATTGATAGCCTTCGGCCCCTTCTACAGGATTCCAGCCAAATTCAGGTGCCAGATCCACATCTTCAGTACCGTTTAAAGGAGAAACTAAAACCGGGCGTTGCAAGACAAGGTTATCATCGAGCAGTTCAATACAACTGGACCCAAGTGGCCAACCAATATCGTCGAGTAAACCACAAAATGCAGGTCCGGGGCTATGAATTGCAAGTGCACGGTCTATAGCGGGCCTCATAAGTGCATTTTCGGTATTCGTAAAAAAATTAAAATCAAAATGGGAATAACTGGATCCCTGAGCCCATGGGTTAGGTGCATAGAGTGGAACACGCTGGCCGTTAATCGCAAATTCGGCTTCGGGACCAGAAAAATAGACACCTCCGCGTTGGCCTGTTACGGCATTATATAATGTACTGGATGTATTTGGATAAATGCCGGTATCAATTAAATAGTTAAATGACCCATCAAGGGTAAATTGATCAAATACAACCGGAAATCTTCCACCTGATTGTGCCTGAAAGCCCCATGTTGCAACCTGGCTTGAAGCATTTCCACTCATACTGCCTGTAAAACCGATGCCATGGCCAATTTCATGCATGATAACAGTAACCATATCGTACAAACCGGCAGGTGTGTTCGCGTCAGTTCCAAAATACCAGTTATCTATATCACAACTCATAAATACGCTG
>PWLN01000266.1 GCA_003559375.1 Balneolaceae bacterium
AAACCCAAACGGAATGATATCAGGGAAAGAAAAGTAACTTTACCACTCATCTATGCCCTCGAAAACTCCACACGTGCGGAACAACTGTCTGTTCGGCGCGTAATGAGGAAACGAAAAAAAACAAATGGGGATATAGATAAAATTGTGAGATTTGTTCACAAAAAAGGTGGCCTGCTACTTGCAGAAGAGAAAATGAAACAATACACCGATTCTGCATTAAAAAGCCTTCGTTCATTACCATTAATATCTGGTTATGATGATTTTGAAGCCTTGGTGAACTACATTGTAACCAGAAAAAAATAGCCCGTTTATGGAGCATATTTTTTTTTCAGACGTACATCTTGGAGCGTTCAGTAATGAAGTAAACAGTAAACTCGAAAATGAAGTAATAAGCCTTGTAGAGTATTGCAGGCAAAATTCCATTCAATTACACGTATTAGGCGACCTGTTCGATTATTGGATGGAATTTCCTGATTACATACCTGAGCTTGGCAAGGCGATGCTTGAAAAATTTGATGAATATAACCGGGAGTTCCGTGCAAATTATATCACCGGAAATCATGATTATTGGACCCTTTCGCATTTCTCCGACCGTGGTTTCAGCGTACACCCTGAAGAGTTACATCTTACCATCGGCCAAAAGAAAATATTTCTCATTCACGGGGATGGATTGTCTGAAAGAAGATATGGATTGCCACATCCGGTTTTAAATCATTTCTTACGCAACCCGGGGTTTACATCACTTTACCGCAAACTCTTTTCCGGGGAAACTGGTAACCGGATTATGAAAAAATTTTCCGATTTTACTAGGGATAGTGAAAATCTTAAACCCCAAAGGCTGAGTGAATGGTCAAATTTCTTCCTCAGAAACAGTGATATTAATATCATCATCTCAGGACATGATCATGTACCGAGAATTGAAACCTTTGACGGCGGAACGTATATAAATTGCGGTGCTTTCTTTCGTGATCAGACAGTCATAAAATATACCAATGATTACTTTGAACTCGTTGTATGGAACGGCAGAGAGCAACAATTCGAACCATTTGATAATTTATTTGTAAAAACTGAATTGTAATGAGTAAAAAAGATGAATCTGTTGATATGGACCGGTATTTCAGTGATTCTGAATACCGGAAAAAAATAATTGCGGAACGTAACCGGAAATCGGCAGAAAATTCCTCAATAGGAAAAACGATCTGGATAGTTACTATATCGTTCTTCTTTTTAGTTGCTGCAATTGGTACCGGTTACCTGTACTATTTGTATCAGGGCCTGCCTTCAATACAGGAGCTTGAAAATCCTCGTACTGCCGTTGCATCTGAGGTACGCAGCAGGGATGGTGTGGTTTTAGACCGCTTTTTTATTGAAAACCGGACCTATGTTTCTATCGACAATATCTCGCCAAATGCTATCAATGCTCTTGTAGCTACTGAAGACCACAGGTTTTTCAATCACTGGGGTATCGACTCACAAAGCCTGATGCGGCTGCCATACTATTGGGTTCGGCAGCGTTTTCACGGAGCATCGACAATCAGCCAGCAGCTTGCAAGAAATTTATACAGAAATATCGGATTTGACGTATCTGTAACCCGGAAGCTGCGCGAAATGATCACAGCTGTTCAAATCGAAAATAATTACACAAAGCGTGAAATTATCGAAATGTACCTGAACACTGTTGAATTCAGTAACAGTGCTTTTGGCATTGAATCGGCTTCACGCACACACTATGGCAAGCCGGCAAGCGATTTAACTGTGAGTGAAGCTGCAACCCTTATCGGGCAGCTGAGGGCCGTTTATGCCTACAATCCCAGGCTTTTCCCAGAAAGAGCAAAGCAGCGCAGAAATGTTGTATTGGGGCAAATGGCTCTGCATAATTTTATTTCTGATGAAGTGTTTCGCAACCTGCGTGAAGAAGATATTGTACTGGATTATAATCCACCTTCACGCTCGGGGCGTGAAAGCCGCTATTTTGGAGAATATATTCGCCAGCAGGTTCAGGGCTGGGCCGAAGAAAACGGATACGATCTCTTTGCAGATGGCCTGGTGATCTACACTACGATCGACAGCCGCCTTCAGCGTCATGCCGACAGTGCTGTACGGGAACAACTTGAGGGTTTTCAAAGAATATTTGAACGTGAATGGACCACTGCCGGCGGCAGCTATATGAACAGATTATGGCAGGAATATCCCGGATTTCTGAGAAGCTTTATCCGTGAAACCGATCGTTATAGAAATGCCTTCTCAAAACTGAATACAAATCAGGAATCTGTTGTATTTCAGCACCTTGAAGCAGACGAAGCATTTGTTGATTCACTGAAACGGGCAAGAACCAAACTCCAGGCAAGCTTTACCGCAATTGACCCTTCTAACGGGCACGTACTGGCATGGGTTGGCGGTGCCGATTATGGTGCCCAACAGTTCGACCATGTTCATCAGGCACGCAGGCAGGCAGGTTCAACCTTCAAGCCTTTTGTTTATGCCGTTGCAATAGATAACGGATATATGCCACACCACCGTTTCTCAAAATATCCCGTAAGTTTTATTGAACAAACAGGACGCATGTGGAGCCCCAAAGACCCATCTATACCTGCCGGGCCGGAGATGGTACCTTTACGTGAAGCCCTCGCCCGCAGCCTGAATAATGTAACCGTTCGACTGCTTCCTGAAATTGCAGGGGCTCCGGGTACTAACAGAGTGGCAGACTTGCAGCCCGCAGCCAGAATGATTCGTGATATGGCAGCCAATCTTGGAATCGATATGAGCCGCTCTCCGGCATATCCATCAATTGCACTTGGCACAGCTGAAGTTACACTGCTCGAACTGGTTAGTGCATATACAACATTCGCAAATCAGGGTGTGCATATTAAACCCATAGCAATTACCCGGATCGAAGACAAGGAAGGCAATATACTGGTTGAGTACTTCCCTGAGTACAGCCAGGAAGCAATTAGCCCGGAAACAGCATATATGATGGTTGATATGATGCGGGGTGTGATCCGCGGAGGCGTTAACTATCACGGAACAGGTGTTCGCCTGAGAAATCAATTCAATGTGCAGCAGGATGTGGCAGGAAAAACCGGAACGACCCAGAATAGTGCCGACAACTGGTTTGTAGCCATGATGCCGCATATCGTGATGGGATCATGGGTAGGCGGTGAAGACAGGAGAATACGATTCCCGACCAACAGCCCCTCCAGTATCGGCCAGGGCGCCCGCACAGCACTTCCGATTGTAGGCCAGTTCATCAGCAATGTTACATCCGATCCAGAGGCCCCGTGGAGTACCGAAGGCTTTTCTCCCCCTCCGGGATTTGTGATGCCTGATATACCTCTTGCATCTGACGAAACCGATACCCGCCGCGGCAGAATTGGGTGGTAAAATCAAGAAAGTCATCTGACGAGTTACATCGAAAAACGAACCATTCAACTAAATGAGATCATCCCCGAACAACTCGTCTGATGACTCCCAATGTGCGGGGTGAAAACAAAAGTCATCTGACGAGTTACACCGAAAAACGAACCATTCAACTAAATGAGATCATCCCCGAACAACTCGTCTGATGACTTGCGGGCATGGGAGTGCTGGCCGCGCTTTTGCAGGGCTCACTGACAAAGGATATCACTTCGTGGGTAAAAAGATGAGCGCTTCACGGGGAACAAATAAACACTGTTCTTGCCCCATCCCCACAGACCAGCGGCCTGAGATAACCAAGCTTGAGGCTATTCTCAAGGGAAACAATCTGTTAAAAGTAAGATCTTTGCACCACACAGAAAGTCGCATCAAACGCGAACCGCGCCCCAAGTCAGACGATGTGCCTTTACCCCGGGCAGGCTGTAGGTCTGCGATAGTCTGTTCGTTGATTGAATGGGATTTTTGTGAGGAATCTCTTCTTTCGGTTCAGATGTCATTTGTTTCCTACATCTTTCATCAGTCAAAATTCGATGAAAATCAGATCTACGCGTCAATCACATTAAAATACTTCCTCATATTAACAATCATACTTTGAAAAAAAACCGGAATCTGTTAGAGACGATACAGGTACATGGTGAAAAATAATCATTGGTACCGGTACCGTCTATCCCAGGCCTACAGCCTGGCGGGGTTTTGGCGCGTCTTTCTTACTTGGGGCGCGGTAATTACTATTGCGAAAACCTTCTATGTGCAGATATGGTACTGATGAGACGACCGTCACTGCAGACTGCCCCAAGTTTTGTTCTCTGAGGCCGATGGCCTCGGCGCGAAGAAATATTGAACACCGAATATCAAATTTTTTCAATAAGATAATCCAACATTCAACAACATTACCGTCTGCTTTAGCTGACGGATTGGAAAGCATGCCAAAAACCAATCCCGAGTGATACTCTCTGAAAAGAGGAAAACCTTTGCCGAGGGATTCCTGACAGAGGCGTCTCGGAATGACAGGGTCGCCCTGTGCCATCAGGCGGCGCAGACAAATCCCGGCATGCCGCAATTCTTATGCGCCGCCTAATGATTAAAACACGGCCTGTCATGCCGAGCGAAGGTCTTTTGAAGCGATAGCGAAAAAGACCGAAGTCGAGGCATCTCCATGGTCTTAGGACTAACTAAAAAAAAGACCTCACTGCTCCGGTTCCCAAGGGGTCATGGACAGATATCACTTTGCACATCATAAATCATAACTGCAACACCGGATACTTATTTTTTTGAATCATTGTATCTGTTGAAACAAGAGTGTAATAATTCTCAACACGGTTTTCTTGTGATTATCTGCAATTTTTGAAAAAAACAGTTCACCTTTGCCCTGAATAACTGCTATATTCCCTGCCTCATTTTCATTGACATTCCGTAGCTCCGGCGGTAATTTCCAGCTGGTATAATGAACTTATTATGATTGAACAGTATTACCCGATTTTTGTTTTACTGGGTGTTGCGATATTCCTTGCAATCGTATTGATGTCTCTGTCAAGACTGCTCGGGCCATATCGACCCAATGCCAACAAACTTCAACCTTATGAAAGCGGAATGGACCCTGTTGGCCAGGCTAAAGACCGCTATTCCATTGCTTTCTATCTTGTGGCTATGGAGTTTATTGTTTTTGATCTTGAAGTTGTATTCATATACCCATGGGCTGTTCGGTTTATGGAACACGGAACAGGAACTTTTATTGCCATGGTTGTATTTATCATTATACTTTTTGTAGGCCTGGTCTATACCCTCAAAAAAGGTACACTTGACTGGGATCTGAAGAAATTGAGATACGAGACACTAACAAAATAATTATGGGTTTAGAAAGCGCACTTGGACAAGGATACCTGACAACCAGACTTGACACACTCGTTAACTGGGCACGCTCTAACGCCGCGTGGCCAATGCCTATGGGCCTGGCTTGCTGTGCAATTGAAATGATGGCTTTTGCAGGGCCAAGATATGATGTTGCAAGATTCGGCTCTGAAGTAATGAGATTTTCACCACGCCAGGCCGATGTGATGATTGTTGCCGGTTGGTGTACCTACAAAATGTCGCATGCAATACGCAGAATATGGGATCAAATGCCTGATCCCAAATGGTGTATCGCCATGGGAGCCTGTGCATCCACGGGAGGCATGCACCGTTGTTATGGTGTGGTTCAGGGAGCCGATAATTTCCTGCCAGTAGATGCATATATTTCCGGATGTCCGCCACGCCCTGATGCTGTGATTCACGCACTCATGAAAATACAAGACAAAATTAAATCAGAACATTCCGTTCTGCTGGACACCTGATCCCATGAGCCTTAAACTTACCGAACCGCTTCAAAAAACCGTTGACAGCCTTACAGAAAATTTTTCGGCTAAGGTAATTGAGGTGTACCAGTCATCCGGCGATACGTTCATACGCATTGAGGCCGATGCCCTAAGGGAAATCTGCACTCACCTTAAACAAGAACTTCATTACGTTTACCTGAGTGATATCTTTGGAATAGACAGATATACATCAGAAGAAAGATTCGAAGTGGTATACAATCTTTTATCTTTGAGAGACAGAACCAGAATTTTTCTGAAAGTACGCTGTGAGGAAGAAAACCCCGAATTGGAGTCGGTAACAGATATCTGGCCTGCAGCAAACTGGAACGAACGGGAAGTTTACGATATGTTTGGTGTTCGGTTTAACAATCATCCTGATCTGAGAAGAATTTTTATGCCGGAAGATTTCGAATATTATCCGCTGCGGAAAGAATTTCCGCTTCTTGGCATTCCAGGCTCAATTGAACTCCCCAGCACCACACCCAACACCGATTAGCAATATTTTGTTATGAAACTGACAGATATCCAGAGTAAAGTCCATTCAACTTTTTTCAAGGAGCATCAAAGAAAGCTTTATCAAAGCCTTGAAGACAAGCATACAACCATTGAAGAGCTTGACGAAGGGGATCCGCTTACGACAAAGATGATCCTGAATATGGGCCCTCAGCACCCGGCAACACATGGCGTACTCAGGCTGGTTTTACAATTAGATGGAGAAACTATTGAAAAAACAAAACTGGATATTGGGTACCTTCACAGGGGAGTGGAAAAAATTGCCGAAAATAAAACATATCAGGAGTTCATGCCCTATACCGACCGTATGGACTACCTCTCCCCTTACAGTAATAATGTTGCATTATGTACTGCAGTTGAAAAAATTGCTGCCGTAGAAGTGCCTGAACGTGCTCACTACATCCGGATGATTGGATGTGAACTTGCAAGAATTTCATCACATCTTTTATGGCTTGGCACCATGGTAATGGATGCCGGGGCAATATCCTTCTTTATCTGGACATTTAAAGAGAGGGAAAAAATCTATGACATAATGGACCGAATCGGCGGCCACCGATTTACCATATCACATTCCCGCATTGGGGGTGTTGCTAATGACCTGACGGATGAAGCAACTGCAAGTATCAAAGAGTTTGTAGAGACTTTCCCGAATGAACTCAGAGATTATCATAAACTGCTCGACAGAAACCGTATATTCGTTGACAGAAATGTGGGAGTCGGGGTTTTGAGAACCGAAGAAGCTTTGGGCATAAGTGCAACCGGCCCCGTACTGAGAGGCTGCGGATATGCGCTCGACATTCGAAAATTGTTTCCTTATGCAAGGTATAGTGAAGTTGAGTTTGATATTCCAACCCGCCTTGAAGGAGATAATCTCGCCCGTTACTATGTAAGAATGGAGGAAATGGGCGAAAGTATCCGCATCATCAAACAGTGTCTGGAAAAAATGCCAAAGGGAATAGTCCGTTCAGATAATGCAAAACATGCTTATCCTTCCAAAGATGAAGTCTATTATTCAATGGAAGGAATGATACATGATTTTATGATGACCGACACCGGGATTTGTCCTCCCGACGGCGCTGAGTGTTATCATGCTATAGAGTCTCCGAAAGGTGAACTTGGATATTATATACAAAGTGACGGAACCGGCCACCCGTGGAGGCTCAAGATCAAAGCTCCATCATTCACAAACCTTCAGGTACTCGAAGAAATGCTCGACGGTGAGATGGTGGCAGATACAGTAGTTATAATTGGTGGTATAGACCCTGTACTTGGCGAAGCTGACAAATAATATTATGGCGTACGAATTTACTAAAGAAGACCTCAAGCAAATCGAAGAAATTAAATCCCGTTATCCTGAAGTAATGCCGGCAACTTTGCCCGTTTTATGGATAGCACAGAACCGGTTTGGACATGTAAATCCTGAAGTTCAGAAATTGGTTGCTCATACCCTTGGGCTGCCACAGGCACATGTTCATGGTGTTGCTGAATTTTATACCCAGTATTACAAAGAGGAAAAAGGAAAATATGTACTTGATGTCTGTACATGCCTCAGTTGCCAGTTATGCGGTGGCTATGATATTTTGCATTACCTGGAAGATAAACTGGGAATTAAAAAAGGTGAAACCACGCAAGATGGCATGTTTACACTGAATGAAGTGGAGTGCCTGGGGGCATGCGGATACGCACCAATGCTCCAGGTAACGAATGACCAGTATGTGAATCATCTTACGAAAGAGAAAGTTGACAAGCTTGTTGAAACGTTGAAAAAGGGTGAAACACCCGGGTACGAAAAAATTGGAATGCCTCAGCACGAGAATATTTAAGAAATTATGAGTACTGTTGACTGGAAAAACTACGACCCTGTTCTGATCCCGGATATCAAAGATCTCCATCAAATTGATGTCTATATTAAACACAATGGGTATAAAGCATTTGAGTCTGTTCTGAAAGACAAAATGAAATGGCCTGATCAGAAAAGTGTTATTAATGAGGTAAAAGAAGCAAATATCCGTGGACGAGGGGGGGCAGGATTTAATGCCGGCCTGAAATGGTCTTTTATGCCACCTTCCGATGGCGGGGCCAGATACCTCGCCTGCAATGGAGACGAATCGGAGCCCGGAACTTTCAAAGACCGTAAGATTTTTGAATATAACCCGCATGTATTTATTGAAGGTGCACTAATTGCTGCTTATGCAATGGAAATCACAACAATCTATGTTTATATACGTGGTGAATATCGTGTATACATAGAAATGATGGAAAAAGCCATAGCCGACGCTTACAGTAAAGGATACATTGGAAAAAATATTCTGGGCAGCGGGTTTAGTGTCGATTTTTATGTTCATTCAGGTGCCGGTGCCTATATTTGCGGTGAAGAAACTTCAATGTTGGAGTCGCTGGAAGGAAAACGCGGATACCCTCGTGTAAAGCCTCCATTTCCTGCCCAGAAAGGCCTTTGGGGAAGGCCTACAACGATTAATAACATAGAAACACTGGCTCACGTGCCTGCAGTTATCAGCAAAGGCGCCTCATGGTTTAAGAATATCGGTGCTGCGAACCATCCCGGCCCTATTCTTTATGGAATCTCAGGGCATGTAAACAAACCAGGCGTTTATGAACTGCCAACCGGCGTACCTGTTTTGGATTTGATCCATGATGTTGCCGGTGGCATGAGAAATGGTAAAAAGCTAAAAGCCGTCATACCGGGTGGATCATCTACCCCGGTACTCCGTGCCGATCAGCTTGATGGCATTACAATGGACAGTGAATCACTGCGCACTGTAGGTTCCATGCTCGGTACTGCAGGTATGGTTGTGATGGATGAAGATACGGATATGGTGGATGTATTGTGGCGTATCGCCCATTTCTATCATCATGAATCGTGCGGACAGTGTACACCCTGCCGAGAAGGAACCGGCTGGCTTGAAAAGATATTACTGAAAATAAAAAATGGTGACGGTGAAGTAAAAGACCTGGACCTGCTACTCGACCTTACCACACAAATGGAAGGCCGAACGATCTGTGCGCTTGCTGATGCAGCCGCCTGGCCGGTTCGTTTTACGATCAACCGGTTCCGTGATGAGTTTGAAGCAAGATGTAAAAAATCTGCCTTCGCATTGGCATAAACATTTAGATCACCAATTGCGGAATCGTCGTCAATAATAATTCATAATCTATAAATTTTACGATGCCCGAAGTAATTATCGACGGAAAATCTTATAACTATGAAGGAAAGCATAAACTCCTTCAGTTTATTCAGGATCTTGGAAAGGAAGTGCCGTTTTTCTGTTACCACCCTTCTATGTCGATTCCTGCCAATTGCCGGCAATGCATGGTTAAGGTAGGCCAGTATGTTATTGACCGCGAATCTGGCAATCATGAGCTCGATGACAAAGGTGATAAGGTGGTGCGATGGTTTCCAAAACTCCAAACCGCATGCAATATTGATGTTGCTGACGGAATGGTTGTGCATACACAGGAAACCGACGAACTGGTTCGCCGTGCACAAAAAGATAATCTTGAGCTGATACTTATCAATCACCCGCTCGATTGCCCGATATGTGATCAGGCAGGGGAATGTCCATTACAGATTCAAACTTACAAATATGGCCCGGAAGGCAGCCGTTTCGAAGTAAAGAAGGTTCACAAGCCGAAACGAATTCAATTAGGCCCGCGCGTTGTTCTGGATGCAGAGCGTTGCATCAATTGTACACGATGTACACGATTTACAGAGGAAATCAGCAAAACGAATCAACTGACCATTACACGCAGAGGCGATAAAAATTACCCGATCACAGCGCCAGGAACTGAATTTGATGATCTCTATTCTCTCAATACCGTGGATATCTGTCCTGTTGGCGCGCTAACCTCTACCGATTTCCGCTTTAAAGCACGTGTATGGGAGATGAATCAGACTCCGGGTATTGACATTACAAATGGCAAAGGATGTAATATCGATCTATGGACACGTGATAATCTTGTGCTTCGAATTACGCCCAGATACAATAAAGATGTGAACGACCATTGGATGCCTGATTCCGGAAGGGAAGCTTATAAGCTTTTTAATGAAAACAGGATCTCGCGGCCTCTTCAAAAACTGGACGGCGAACAAATTCTCTCGTCCTGGAATAATGCAATAGCCACTTTCAATGAACAAATTGATGGTACCGACAGTAAAAACACACTGGTAATAGGCAGCCCTCACGCATCAGTTGAAGAAAATTATTCTCTGGCGAAATTTTCTAACCTGCTCGGAATCAAACAGCCTGTATTTGTTCCGCATATTGTTGAAGGAAGCGGTGACGGTTTCTTAATTTCTGATGACCAGGCTCCAAATACAAATGGATGCCGGCTGCTTGGATTTACTGAACTTGATGTAAAATCCATTAAAAATGCAGTTAAAAAAGCATCCCTTATCATTCTGCTGAGTGACCACCTTTTAGACAGAGGAGTGTTATCTGAAAAAGACTTAGATGGAAAATTCCTGGTTGTGTTAGCCACAAATCATTCACATACAACAAAACTGGCTGATCTGGTAATACCGGTTACTACAGCGGCAGAACATGCTGCAAGTTATGTGAATGTGGATAGCCGTATCCAGCGTACATTCCGGGCTAAAGAAACCAAATACACGAACCGAAGGCTCGATCTGGAAATGTCGGAAGGCCGGCTCGACAGATACGGCACCAATTTTGATAATTGGGTCACAGAAGAAAATAAAATTGATTGTCTGCCGGTTTGGAGATTTATTACTCAGGCTGCCTCTGCAAGAGGGCTGGATATGGTACTCACAGAAGGCAGGCAGATCATGGAAGAAATTGCTTCGTCACTTGAACCTTTTAAGGGTGTAAATTATCAGCTTATGGATGAGCATGCAGGAATCCTTTTAAAAACGGAAACTGAACTGAAAGAAAGCGTAAAGCAATAAAAATTTCCAAGACTATAATAACCTGGAAAACAGAGAATAACTTTAAAAAGATTTATTCAATATAACCAATTTAGGGGATGGCAGAAGTTACCATTACATCATACATCGTTCTCGGAATCGCACTTTTCATGTTATTGAACTCTGCGGCTATCACAGTTTACGCTGAACGGCGAATAGCAGCCTTTATTCAAAACCGGGTAGGCCCTAACAGGGTTGGCCCATTAGGTTTATTTCAACCGCTTGCTGATGTGGTGAAGTTGCTCCTGAAAGAGGATGTAACACCAACTGAAGGAAACCGTTTTTTGCATACTGCTGCACCTCTTATTCCGGTAATTACAGCATTGATGACTGTCGCTGTAATTCCTTTCGGTGACGGGCTTTATGCAACAAATATCAATGCCGGAGTAATTTATTTACTTGCAGTAGCTTCATTGGGTGTTTACGGTGTTACTCTGGCCGGATGGTCATCAAACAGTAAATATTCACTTCTTGGTGGGCTGCGCGCAGCCGCTCAAATGGTCAGCTATGAACTGCCCCTGGGTATGGCTGTTGCTTCCGTAGTTATTTTTGTTGGATCATTAAGTGTTGTTGATATTGCCGTTGCACAGGAAACATGGTGGTTTGTATTCCTGAACCCGGTGGGTGCACTGATCTTTATTATTGCAGCATTTGCAGAGAGTAACCGGACCCCGTTCGACCTTGTAGAAGCCGAACAGGAACTTGTGGGCGGATTTCACACGGAATACAGCTCAATGAAATTCGGGATGTTCTTTCTTGCCGAATATATGCATGTTGTTATCAACTCCATGCTCATGGTTACCTTTTTCTTTTGCAGCTACCATCTTCCATTTGCCGGATACTGGCTGCCAGAATTGTCACCGCTTGTCAAGGGAATTCTTGATGTAACTGTTTTTACTGCTAAAACTGCATTTTTTGTGTTCCTGTTTATCTGGGTAAGATGGACTATTCCAAGATTTAAATTTAACCAGGTTATGAAACTGGGATGGTCAAGGTTGCTGCCGATCAGTATTATAAATTTTATCGTTTTAGCAGCAATTCTTTTCTTCTTTTTCAACTGAGAAAAGATATACTATTTCGTAAGCAGTCCTATCGCTTAAAGCATCAAGCCGGGTGCATTATGTGAAGTTTCTTCCTGTTTAGTGAAACACATGACCCAAGTTCGAAAATTGATTTTTATAAACTATAGATAATATAAAATCAAAAAAGGGATTATGACAACTTATTTGCACTTCGGTTTGGATGACGCTCTTTCAGAGCTTGTTATGGTTTGGCGATACTGTCACAGGGCGCTGCCCTGTGTTGATGATCGCGCCCTTTCAGGGCTTTGTTGTAACACCTGATTATTCTTGAATGAACTCTGAAAAGAAAAACCTTACAGTTTTTTTGTATTTAATGGTTATTGGTGATTATTTGTATCACTGCTTTGTACGCAACTTTTCTGCACATCAATGCATTAACCCTACAAAAATCACTCCGTAAAGACCTGATTCATCGACTTCAAGAAGAACCTTTTTTCTTAGGATCCTTTTTGTGAATCGAAATGTTTTGACGTCAAATCTACTCAAGCCCCA
>PWLN01000349.1 GCA_003559375.1 Balneolaceae bacterium
CCACGATGTTGACGGGCTGGCAGGTATTGTTCGTGAAACATTCAGAGGAGAAAACTTCTCTGCTGCGCGCCGCGATTTTGCCGATGAATCTGAAACACAGCGTGTTCTGAATTCAGGTAGTACAATTTTTGGTGCTGGCGGTACTACTGTTGAAGATGCACTGCTATCATATCTCGCACGGATGAACTATGCTTATGCCAATAAGTACCTTCTATCAGCGAGCATTCGGTACGACGGTTCATCCCGATTTGCACCCGACAACAGATGGGGTGTATTCCCCGCTACTTCTGTTGGGTGGAGAATTTCAGAAGAAAGCTTCTTTGAAAACCTGAGGCCCCTCATCAGCAATATGAGGATTACAGCCGGATGGGGCCGCTCTGGCAACCAGTCGATTGCCCGCCATCAGTTCCTTGGATTGTATGCCCAGAATGCGCAGTATAGCTTCCAGGGTGCGCAGATTCGCGGCATCAGCCAAACCAGGATTCCAAACCGCAGCATTTCCTGGGAAACCGTTGAAATGATCAACATTGGCGTGCATACACGATGGTACGACGACAGGGTTAATGCTTCGGTTGAATATTTTATCCGGGATTCAAAGGATGTACTTCTTGCACCGCCAATTCTTGCTGTACTGGGTACAGCAACCGTACCGGATGTTAACGTAGGTGAAATCAGAAATAGTGGCCTTGAAATTGAACTTGGATATTCAGGCCAAATTGGTCAGCTCAATTTTTCAGTTTCCGGGAATGCATCTTTTATCAGAAATGAGGTGACCAACCTGAATAATGATTTTCTGAGTTCAGTAACCTACGGCAGGCCAAACCAGGAAATTGCACGTACGTTCGAGGGACACCCGATTGCAACATTCTATGGATGGAGAACAAGTGGTATCTATCAAAATCAGCAGGAAATTGACAGTGACCCAAATATTGCCAATGACCCGCGCAGATCGCTGATACGTCCGGGCGATGTGAGATTTCTTGACCTGAACGGAGATGGTATGATCACTGCCGACGACCGTGAAATTCTGGGAAGCCCGCACCCGGATATGGTGTATGGCCTGAGTGTATCATCCGGATACAGGAATTTTAACCTGAATCTTCACTTTGTGGGTGCTGCCGGTGTAGATATCTTCAATGCCGACAGAATGCAGGGGCTCGATCCAACCTATCCCTTTAATATGTATGCTGAAGCCATAAACAGATGGAATGGCGAAGGAACAAGCAATTCTATCCCAAGAATGACAACCCTTCGGAATAACCTGAACCACAGGGCATCAGACCTGTTTATTGAAAGCGGCAACTATTTCAGGCTCAAGTCTTTTACTCTTGGATATACACTGCCAACCAGTGTTACTGAAGTTGTGGGACTGAGAGGCGTTCGATTCTATGTTACAGGTATCAATGTATTTACGATTACTCCATATTCAGGTATTGATCCTGAACTTGGGTATACTGATGGCAACCTGCAGCGTAATGTGGATTATGCCCAGTACCCGCAGCCAAGAACATGGACGTTCGGAACCATCATTGATTTTTAATCATCCGTCAAATGTTTATATCACAAACAACCAAGAAATTACAGGACAAAATGAAATCAATTAAATCTGATAATTCAACAAATTGGAAAACATTTTTATTAATGTTGATTATTCCCGGTTTGGCCGTTTTTACCTCTGGCTGCGATGAAGGCATCCTGGATGTACCACCGTACGGACAAACAACATCAGAAGACTTCTGGAGAAATGCCGATGATGCAGAAGCTGCTGTTAATGCCATTTATGCTCCGCTGGCAACCGGCAACCTGTGGGGGCACAGGATAAACACCTTGCTTGGTATTCCGGAAGATGACCAATACCGTGCGGGTGACCATGGTGTGCATTCAGACATTGAAAACTTTACGTACGACTCGTCACACCCGTATTTTGACAGTACCTGGCGCTCAATGTACGAGATCATTAACAGATCGAATGATATTTTGATTAATGTTCCCGACATTAACATGGATCAGGGTTTGAAGAACCGCATTTTGGGTGAAGCTTACTTCATGCGCGGCTTTTCATACTGGTATCTGTCCAAGCTTTTTGGTGGGATGCCGCTTATTCTGGAGCAGGATGTTATTGATAACAACTTCAATAAGCCGAGGGCTACACTTGAACAAACACAAAACCAGATAGAGTCCGATTTACAGCAAGCTGCAGAATTGCTGCCTTTAACTCATTCAGGAAATAATGTTGGAAGGCCCAATAAAGGTTCTGCATGGGGATATCTCACAAAATTGTATGTGTTCCAGGAAAGATTCCAGGATGCGATTACCGCAGGTAATCAGGTAATTAATGGCCCGTATCCTTTGGCTCAAAGTTTTGAAGATAATTTCAAAATTGCCACTCAATATAACCCGGAAATCTTATTTACAGTTGCCGGAGCACAGGGCTGGAATGCCCCTGCGCATCGTATTTACAGTGCACCCAGGCCGTGGGGAGGCTGGGATTTTCATGCCCCGCTGCCCGACCTGCTTAATGAATATGAGGATGATGACCCAAGACAGGGTTATTCAATTATGAGGCCTGGTGACGTTTTTGATTTAGGTGGCGACAGAGGTCTAACGGAATATACTGCTGATTTGTCTCCATCTACCGGTTATCATTTTCAAAAGTTTTCTGAATGGAGGGAGGCAGGTGGCCTTAGTGGCGACAGCAACATCCCATTAATGAGATCAGCAGAAGTATATCTTTATGTGGCAGAGGCCAAAATCCGTCTTGGACAAAATGGCGACACTGAACTTAATGCAGTACGACTGAGAAGTGGCCTGGCCCCGGTTAACAATGCAACCATGCAGCACATAATCCATGAACGACGTGTTGAACTTGCAGGTGAAAACAAACGGCATTTTGACCTTATGCGCTGGGATAAGGCAAATATTGTTGATATTGTAGCTATCTATGGTGAAGACCGAGGCCCGTTCGACCCGCCACGTAACTTTGTTCGCCCGCGTCACTACTATTATGCAGTTCCTCAAAACCAGATCGATATTAGTGGAGGTGTTCTGGATCAGAATCCGGGTCATTAGTACCTGATGCTTGAGTAGAGTTAAATGGAAGGTTTTGATTGTCTTCAGTATGACGATAAAAACCTTCCTTTTTTATTTTACTGTCATTCATTGGTAGTCACAGCTGTCCACTTGTGCCTATGGTAAAACGTTTTGGAATTTTTAAAAAATCTTTACTTCTGAGGTTTCATGACTAATAATTTCGCATTTATTCAAGGGATGTCCCCATTCTGAGGA
>PWLN01000093.1 GCA_003559375.1 Balneolaceae bacterium
AAGGCCATTAAACTGGAAGTTTTATTATTTCGATTCATGGCATGATCTGATTAGATTTGTTGAGCATATAAGGCATATCTCATTGTCTTACATCATTCTACGTTTACTTATTGACAATATTATATTCTTCGTGCTTTCGTGGCTACGTGGCCTACAAAACTGGTCTATCATCTACCCTCATTTATATAAGACACAACCTCCCCCACCGGAGCAAGCCAAATCCTGTTCTCCGGGTTCTGTGCATAAATAATCAATTCTTCCAGCATCGACAGACGTGCGGTTTGGCTGCCGGTTTCGTCTATATCGTGTCCGGCAAGTACAACCCAGTAACCTGTTTCTTTTGCGGACTCTAACAGGGGCAGAAGTTCACTGAAATCTTTCCCATCCATATCCAGGCCCCTTACCTGGGCCGGATCAACAAATGCGGGATCGTTTGCTGTCTCATCGAGCCAGCCCCGGCCAGATGCAAAAAGTTCTGCGATGAGCGGCACATAACTCCTGGTTTCCAATCCGCGGCCGACAAAGGATTCCCCGCAAGGATAGGCAAATGATTCAGGAATCACACCCAGCAACTCTTCGATCTGCCTGTTAGTCTCTGTAAGTTCAGCGCGAATCTTCTCTATAGTATAAGATTCCAGTGCATGCTCTCTTGACCATTGAAAATTCCCCGTACATGGATGATGCAATGAATGATTTCCAATTTCATGGCCGGACAAGACCACTGCTTTCCAGCCATCCGGGTTAAGCCGTACATTATCAGGAATGACATAAAAAGTGGCCTTAACACCAAAACGATCAAACAGATTGGAACCATGTTCAACCTGCGATGGCCGTGCATCATCGAAAGTAAGGCTGAGAGCCATAACATGTTCACCGGGCCATTCAAATGAGTCACCGGCTTGCCTTGCGTTTGATACCTGGCAGATTCCGGACAGTAAAAATGCGAGCAGAATTTTTTTAAATGTGTAATTCATATATCAACAACCTTTTAATTGCAGTAAAACAGAAATGGGTTTCGGCTTTTGTTTGAGATAACAAAACATTTCCTTCTGATTCCTATCATGCACCATCACTCTTTATGCGGGGTACATTTTATCAATTTATCAAACAAATCTGTTTTGAGAATATAACGTCTTGCATCAAATCGATTATTCTCTTTTTCGATCCTGATGAGTCCGAAGTAATTCAAAAATCTGTCAAAAGTCCGTATTGAATAACAATTCGCAGTGTAACTTTCCAGCGTTCCGTAAGTCGGTTTAACTGAGGTTAACAGATTCGGAAATGCATCAAAGTATTTTTGGGCATAAAATGTATCCAATCGTTTTTCGTGCCCATATTTCGATAGCAGTATCAATGAAAATCCGTATCCGAGTTGTCCGATTCTGTTTTCACCATATCCATCAAAGTATGCCCAGTTAAATTTTGTGGCAAATGTTAATAAAATCAATTGCAATAATGCGTGATTGTCGGATAAACTTTTTTCCGAAGATTTGGTAAGGCTTAGCCTGCCTTTCCGTTTTTTGGTGAGGCCGGTAATGTCAATCAGTATCCTTGTCAGAGTAATTGCCATTGAATCTGATTCTTTATACAGTTTTGATATCCCATCTCTGATGTCAGGATCTTCGAGAAATCCCTGATGATAGAGTTCTGAAACGATTTTTACAGGCAGAAATCCCTTTTTTGTGAGTTTAATCTCTCCATTTTTTTTGATCAAATCTGTTAAATATTTTGTCTGATTGAGTACAGGAATAGATTTGTATTCATCATCAGACAATTTCTGCAGTTGTATCGGGCTGTCGGGACCGAATGTAAAGTAAAGGATCTGTGTCATTTCATACGGTGAATAACCTTCAAACTCAGCCACCGGCCGATGGTTCATTTTATGTACTTCCTGGTCAATCTGTTTTTGGAGTTCTTCTATATTCATTTGTTTGTTATTTGAAGGTTTTGATAACCTGAATATACATACAGCATGTGATCAAATCATCCTGAACCACTTATATTGCCCAAATGTAGGACAACACCATTCTAAAGCTGACAGTCATAAGTCACCTCTTGTCCGTTTTGTGCTATGCACGGCCTATATTTAAGGCTTGTATTCGTATGATCCTCTCAATAAACTATTCATTATGGTATCATCGTTGATATGAGGCAGGCCCTGAGCTCTGAAAGAGCGGCCATCAACAGCATAGTGCAACGCGCTATGATAGAATAAACAGAACCTGCAGGAAGCCCCAAGGTGGGCGTAAAACATTCAATTTTTTAACCAGAAGAAAAGACTTCCGAAGTCTCTCCATTTTTTATTAAAAAACCCGGTATCTAAATTTGTAAGGGTACCTATATGAACTCCGAAAGACTTCGGAAGTCTGGGACAGCCGGCAGTGACAGATCATGATGTCCTTGAGGACGTTGACCGAGATACTACTTCGTATCATCGGAATAGCCATCATCCCCTTTGTTGCTTCCCGGCCGATGACTTGTTTGTCCCGCCCTCAACCCGGGGCGACGTTCGCTTGCATTTGCGGCGCTCACTCTGCCCCGGGCTCTGTGATTGTGCCACTTCAGGGCGGGGTGAATATCGAATAATGCCCCGTGAGGGATCCCTATGAGAAACACCAAATATCGAATTTTTTTTCAGGAGATAAATCTGAATTCAACAACCTTGCCGTCCGATTTAGCTGTCGGATTGGAAAGCTTGCTGAAAACGAACTCAGGCAAAATACTCCCTCTTTCCTAAAGGGGTCGGGGGAATTTCAGGATAGTTAAAAAAAAATGGCCATATGTTAAAGGAAGGAGTTGTTTATACCAAATGGCAAGGGGTGTGTCCGTAATTGTAAAATCATCGAATCAAGCCTGAAAACACCATTTCCTGATAATCTATCATCGGTAGAATTTCAGCCTAACAGGCAGACACTCATCAAGAAGTATCCCGATACCAGGCATCAATCATTCGTTTTTTTGCCCGCTCATGAAGAGCAATCGCCTGTTCTTTCGTAACAGTCGGAAAATCTTGCAGAAATTCCTCCAGCGTGTCCCCTGCTTTCAGATAGTTCCAGAGGGTTTCGATGGGAACACGTGTACCTTTAAACACCGGAGTGCCTCCAACTATATCTTTATCACGGATAATGATTTTTGATGATCTTTTTCTAATCAAGCTTTAAAATACTCAAACTATATTAAAAAGATTGGGAGATCTGAGACTGCCGTTTTATTGTTGCCACAGAGGACTCAGAATAACACAGAGGCTCATCTGTGAAAATCTGTGCCATCTGTGGCAAAAA
>PWLN01000253.1 GCA_003559375.1 Balneolaceae bacterium
AAAATCCGTTCGGTCCTGCAGCCATGCCGCGGAGCCTTTCCTGCCCGGTTTCCTGAAGGGTGATATTGGCGCCCTGCAGCGGCTGACCGGTGCGCCCGTCTGTTATGATGCCCTGAACGGTTGCCGTTTGTGCGAAGACAGTTCCAGATGTTCCTGCTGCAATACACCAGGCTGCAATCCACAAAAAACCACAAATCTTCTGCAGAAATATTATCAGTGATGTTTGTGAAGTCCTGTGCATCTGTCCTTTCAGTTTGCTTTTTCTGGCTGGGGAACGGTAATGTAAGAACATGGAGAAAAATAGTTTTTAATTGAATGGGTGATTCGTTGTACCGGTTCGCTGAACCCTTACCAGGGCGGCGGCTGCAGCTCGCAAGGGATGAGAACGGCCGAATCTTATTCAAAGCAGCTTTCATAAGGGATGGTTTTGCTTAAAATGCCTGCCAGGTAACCGGTTCCATTAGCCACATTCGATATGCCTTCAGGCAGTACCGTTACCTTTTCATCGATTGACTGGAATTGGTGAAACTCCGGTCCTGCAGAGGCAATAAAAATTTGCATGTTTATCATTGAGGCATCGTCAAAATTAAAATCTCCCTGCAATGGTGTTTCGCAATCAAAGGTTTGGGAAAGCCCCCGCACACATGGCGGGCCACTAAATGTCAAAATCACTCTCTGGTCTTCCTGCGGGTCGATGATGATGGCAAAATCGCCCGA
Source organism: Balneolaceae bacterium (assembly GCA_003559375.1). GTDB lineage: Bacteria > Bacteroidota > Rhodothermia > Balneolales > Balneolaceae > Rhodohalobacter. The sequence continues at coordinate 718 of PWLN01000253.1, forward strand.
AGCCATGCGCGTGGTATCCTTCAGATGGGAAAAAGGTACCATGTATTTCTCCTCCCAGTTGGGATGGCCGAAGGTGTAGATCGTCTGCACATCGGCCAGGCGTTCCACGCCTTCGATATAAATGATGTCTACGGGAGGAGTGCCGCCCGGAATCCGGGGTTGTCTGTGTAATAGAGGAGTTGGATAATCCGGCGGGAGCTGTACCCTGGCATGGCTTGTTTTTCCGTCCGATCGTTCGGCTGTAATGCGGTAGGTTTGTTCAGGGTGGAGTTTCATTGTTGTCCAGAAATTCAATACATAGCCTTGAAAGAAAGAAAACAGCGAGTCGTTCATCACAACCGATTCACCTGTCTCTATGTGTTCGAGTGTTACGATAGCATCAATCGGTTTGGGTTCAGGGAAAAGATCCTCGCGCACCGGCATCACGCGCACCCATTGGGTGTCGGCTGAGGCATCTAAGTATCCGTAGATGGAGAAATGGTATTGATCGTTTTCTTCCCACGGTACGAAGGTATTGTCGCAGCCAGCAGCCAGACATAAAAGCATTATCCAGGCTGCTGCACATATTGAATAAATGTGCTTACGCCTGTTCTTGGTCATTCTGTAAGGCAAAATCAGCCGGTTAATAATTATAATATTGGGTGTCAGGAAAATGAAAGGGATCATTAGCGGAGTCTCAGCACTCGGCAGCCACAGATCGGTTTGTTCTTTATGAATATAAGATAGTCTTAAATTTAAAAAGTACCGGAATTTTTTACGTGAATTAAACAAAGGAATAAAATACCTGGGTGTTAGGGTTTAGTCGCAGTGCGCAAAGCGCAAAGCGCTTAGCGCTAAGCGTATCCACCCAAAATCCTATAACGCAATATGGGTTTAAACCTGAGTTCGATTAAAAATGTGCCTTTTGTGACACGTAGAAGTCCCCTCCTTTCTAAGGAGGGGATTTAGGGGTGGTTGAAAACAGGCTGGGTGTTAACTTTCAAACTCACAAACTTAAATAAAAAGCAGTAAACCACCCCCGACCCCTCCTTACAAAGGAGGGGAGGCACTTTATCGTCATGTTAAATAAAACTCATGCCAACAGGTCTATGGAGAGGTGTTATCGATATTCCAGATGGGAATATTCAAAGACCAGGGGTAGGGCTGCGTTTCGCACGATTCGGGAATACCCGTTCCTTCTTCCAGGCACATTTCATATGGAATTGTTTTACTCACGATCCCTGCCAGGTATCCGATTCCGTTTGTGATATTCGAAATTCTCTCCGGTATAACCGCTTCTCTTTGATCGATTAAGGGGAAATGCCGGAATTCAGGGCCTGCAGAGGCAATAAAAATTTGCATGGGATACGTTGTGTGAGGATTGTCGCCTATTAAAGATCCAATTGTCTCTCGGTCTTTTGAGGGATTGATGAATATCATGTATTCACCCGATTCCTGAAGAAAGGGCTGTTGAAGATGGCCAAAAGGCACAATGTACTCCTGGCCTGTATGATGAAACCGGAGATAATGAATCACTCTTACATCAGCCAGGTGTTCGATATCATTAAAATAGACACGGGCTGAAGTGCCGAATTGCGGATCATCTGTTTCAACAACGGGTATCGGAAAATCTTTTGGCAGGGTGACTTCAGCATAGCTGCTTTTCCCGTCAGAACGTTCTGCTGTAAGGCGATAGGTTTGCTCTGGATGAAGTTCCCATGTAGTCCAGAAATTCCAGGCATAACGATCATGGAAATAGCCGAACAGCGAGTCGTTCATCACCACTGAAGAACCACTTTCCACATGTTCAAGAGTTACGATGGCGTCAATGGGATCTCTGCCCGGGTAAAGATTCTCACGAACCGGCATTACACGCACCCATTGTGTATCTGCCGAGGCGTCAAGAAAGCCGTAGATAGTAAAGTGGTACTGATCGTTTTCTTCCAGGGGTAGAAAGGTTTTGTCGCACCCAGCAATAATAATATATAGAAGCAATAGGCTATTGATAATAAATGCTGAACTACAGGTACGATTCATGTTGTTTGGATAAATAGCACTCATATCTCTACCAGGGTGGCGGTTCAAGAGGGCACGGCTCTACGTCTGTTGTCCCTTCTGCAACACAATTTTTATACGGTACAGTTTTGCTGATTATGCCGGCCACATACCCCACTCCATTCATTACATTCGAAACACCATCCGGGAGTGCAATGATTTTTTCATCAATTGAAGGGAAATAATGATATCCCGGGCCGGCAGATGCAATAAAAACTCTGGGCTTATAAGGTGAAACAGGAGTGAGGTATTCTGTGAGCATTACCGGTGGCTTAAATGGTAAAAAAGTACTTAAATATTGGAAATCTTCAAGTGGGTTTATATATACCTGCCAACGGTCTGAACCCGACCGGATCGACTCTTTAAGATGGGATCTGTCCGTCATATTTGTTTCACCAGATTCTGACGCCGGGCCATTAAAAACTGTTCTCACATCAGCCAAATTTTCAACACCTTCAATATAAATTGAAGTAAGATTCGGGGTTCTTTCTTGCCCGACAAACCGTATATGGACTAATGGGGTTTCGAAATCATCAGGGAGTGAGATTACTGCATAACTCGTGCTGCCTGATGAAGAAACAGCTGCTAACCGGTAAGTCTGACCGGGGTGTAGAGCCATCGTTGTCCAAAAATTCCATGCATACCCTTGAAGGAATGAAAAAAGTGAATCGTTCATTACCACCGATTCGCAGCTCTCCATATGTTCGAGTGTCACAACGGCATCAATTGGTTTGGGTTCTGTGAAAATATCCTCGCGTACAGGCATTACACGTACCCACTGAGTATCAGCCGATGCGTCGAGGTAGCCGTAAATGGAAAAGTGGTATAGATCATTTTCTTGTATCGGATCAAAGGTATCATCGCACCCCATGAGAAATAGATAGGACAGTAACAATAAAATGTAAAAGCCGGAGCAGCTGAACTTATTTATCTTCATTCTTAATGTGATTCAAAATCAAAGTAAAAATGATTCCGATTTATAATTGCAATACTTTGCAAAAAATATATGTACCGGTTTATTGTTAAACAGACTCTCACTATAAAAATAATTGCAACAGGCATATAGAACAATTTTATAACTATTTAGAGGTTGTGGAATGTTAACTCAAACGGTTATTTTGGATAACCTTTTCAAGACTGGACGAAATGACCATGGATGCAGGATGAGTAAGAAAAACCGGGTTTTTCCTGTTCGTCAGAATCAGTTCAATGACATTGGCTTCCAGATCGGTAATCACATCGGCAATACGGTTCAGCCTGTATTCACGTGAGCCCCGTCCGGTGATCACCATCCGGCGGTCGGTAATGGTCAGTGTACCCTCAAGCTGAATTTCATAACCGATTTTCCGGTATTGTACCCTGTTTCGCTGGAACCTGCGTAATACTCTTTCTTCGAGAAGGCGAGTGCTTTTAAACTCTGCATAACAGATTTCTCCGCGTACCAGTGGTATGGTTGAAGGGTGGCTCAACAGTGGCTTCTCCATTTCATTTCGGATGGAAGATGCAAGTTCAAGATACCGCAATTCTTCTTCTGCAAAATTTTCCGGCAGCTTTAATCTATGTATGAGCCATCTTATTTGTAATTCTTCATCTTCACTGAGAAGATGGTCTTCCAGAACTGCATCCAGATAATGTGATAAAATTGCACGTTTGGTTTGATTGATAAATTCTTCCGAAACCGGAATTTCACTTTCTAACTGATTGAATTTGTTAATGTGAGCATCATCCGGCTGCTCAACAGCAATCTGAAGAAGAACGGAGTACAAATCGGAAATAAAAAGCTCCTTATACACATTTGGTGCGGTTTTGATAAAATCACTGACAAGACCGGGTTTGAGGTTGTCCGGTGAATCTTCAAATGTTTTTGAGACGTTTACAACCAGGTTTTGACCTTTTTTCCTCCAGTTTTGATCTCTGAGAAGAGCGAAAATCAATATAGAGGTACCTGCAGCGGAGATTCCGATAAGTGGAAGATAGAGTTCAAAGATCGCGAAAAAAGATACCACAACCATAAGCAGCCACAAAAAGATATTGCGTGACCAGTGCGGGTTATCTTTTAAATCTGGAAACGGGTAGTTTTTTAAACCACTGTACAAAGCAGGATAGGTTGAACCTGTATCAACGAAAATGTTTTCTGTATTGCCTGTACGGTTTATTCCATCTGTATGAGCAGGCCCTGATCTGAATCCTTTGCTGCGAGTGGTTAACTGTTCACGATAATAGAGTCCGTGGCGTCCGCCATAAACATACATACCACGCCGGTTCAACCCGATTCGTGCTCCCGTAATTCCAGCCGATAAACCAATTCCACCTTTCGACAAATTGAAACGCAGCGGCCCCGCTTTAAATGCTTTTCGAATAAAGAAACCCATTCTGAAATGTGGTAAAGATTCTGCAAACTGGCAAATTTCATGCAGTAATCAGTCCGGATTGAGTTGCCACGAAGACTCGAAGACACAATGATGATATTATTTTTCTCGTCATTCCGGAAGCTAATAAATGCTTAACATGTTATTAGGAATAATTCTTATATAAAACGAAATGCGTTGCGAAGCTAAGCCGGAATCTCCTCATGTAGATTGATGGGAGTTATTTATATAAAGGGCTTTACTGTTTACAATCAGTGATTATGTAAAGGAAGATACCGTCAATACAAAGACGCTGTCAGAGCCTTGCTTTGCTGCGGTGCTGACAGGTCTGGGATCATAAACTTAGTTGAACACCTGCCATAATCCATCGTCCAGGCATGGGTGCTCCGAGTATTTCCTGGTATTTTGTATCCGTCAGGTTCATAATCCGGGAGTAAAATCTTACACCTGATTGGGCCGGAGAAATGGTAATTCTCAGGTTTGTGATAAAATATGATGAAGGAACCCTGCCATCTACCAGCATCTCAGCTTCAGGTGAACGTACGTTGTATTCCGACTGGGAGTGAACCGATAACCAGGAGTGTGTAATATGTATTCCCGCGTTTACCTGGTGAGAGGGGTGATTCGCGATATATCTGGAAACAGTTTCCTGATCGCTTGTAGTTTGGATATAGGTATATCCTCCATTCAGTGAAATGCCGGTTCCGGCTGGAATCCGGAAACTCCCGCTTGCAAGCAGTTCAATACCACGTGTAGTACTGCTTCGGATATTTTGAGCATAAAAATAATTTTCACCTGGCTGAAGATTTACAGCATTCGGGATGTTATCGGAAAGTGTAAGTGCATAATCGATGAGGTTGTCAGATGACCGGTAGAATAGGGTAGGGGAAAAAAGAAAATTCCTGGCAGGCCTCCAATCTGCACCAACATCAACAGTAGTCGATTTCTCAGGTTCAAGATTGGGGTTGCCGATGTTGCGAAGCGGAGTCAAATTGGGTATAGCAGATGAAATATAACGTTCAGTAAAATCACCAAACCTCACAGCACGCCCCACAGAGCTGCGGAAAGTAATAATATTCATATTATATGCAGCACTCATTTGCGGAAGCAAATCTGTATTACCGGCTGCATCGAACTGCAGTCGCAGACTTGAAGTTATACTAAGCCCCTGCATCCAGTTTGCAGTACCAATTGCGTAAATGCCCCCGGTTTCATCCCGATGATTGCCACGATCGGTGCTTTCGATACTTTTATGAAGATACTGGCCACCCGCCATCAGCCGTATATAACGAAACCGGTTGCTATCTTTAGCAAGCTCCAGCTGGTGCGAGATGTTCAAAAAGAGCTGATCGGTTGTATGTTCGTTTACTGGTGCAATTGCGGAATTAAAATCAAAAATATCATTCACATTTCTGTATGAAGCATTGAATTCTGTCCGTTGGCTTTGATGATTAAAGCTGATTGCAGTTAGAAGCCACCGGCTTTGGATCTCTTCTACCGATTCGTCGAAAATACTTCGTGTATAAAAGTATCGGGCATTAAAATCACGCTGATCGAAACCACCCCTCAGATACCAGTTTAAACGGTCATTAACCCGGTGTGATACGGCAGTGCTAACAGTGAGAAGGTCAAAATAGTTGTTATAGTAGGCCTGAGAAGAGGCCCCTTCATTGAATCCCGGGTTTGGAAATTTTTCTCCATCTGAACGGCTTACTCGTGCAGATGTGCTGAACCGCCATTTTCCTGCCTGCATTCCGAGTGCTGCATCGGTGATCAGAAGATTATGCTGCCCGCCGGCTATATCAAAATTTGCCATGGAAATTCCACGCTCAGATCCGGTGTCAAGTTCGCGCTGCATGTACATATTGGTTTTAATATGAACAATACCGCCAACAGCATTAGCACCAAAGGATGTGCTTGCAGGGCCGCGAATCAGTTCAATCTGTCCGATTTCGGATAGAGAAACCGGGATATTGGTATTAAAGTGGGCGGTAAGCGGGTCATTAAGTGGAACACTGTCCAGAATAAATAGTACCTGGGAATAGGTGCTGCCCCGGATTCCAACATCTGCCTGAACTCCAAAACCCTGGCGTGCGTTAATGTTTACACCGGTGAGTGATCGTAATAACTCGTCAACCGATGTTACAGGCAAATTCTCAATATCCTTGCGTGTAAGAACCGAAACATGTTTACCGCTTTCGGAAATGTCTGTTGTAATGCGTGAAGCTGTAACCGATATACTGTCCAACTGCACAGTTATTTGTGCAAATATTGATACAGAACTGAAAATATAGATGATGAAACTCAAAATAATTCGCATCACACGGCGATAACATGTTTTGTTTTTATCCCAAAGTACGCATAAGACTAAAAAGACTTCCGAAGTCTTTCAAAATATTTTTAAATATTCAATATGTTAAACGATGAAGGTTCCTTTCAATGCTCCGTAAGACTTCGGAAGTCTAATGCGTAATCCGGGTTTATAGTACATGAAAGACTATACAAATTATTTTTTTCCAAGATATAACAAATCATTATCAACATTGAGTATAAATCAAATACGGCTTTTAATTAATATGATGCTTACCTTTATAAGAATAATTTTCCGGAGCTTTTTTTACCCATATTTATTAATACACGATTTTTCTTTAATATGAATCTCTATTCTCTGCTGGACAGTTCGGCAATTTTAGCAAACCTGAAAGTGAAAGATAAAACCGAACTTCTTAACAAAATAATAGACCTGTTGAGACCACTGGTTAGTGATGAGCAGCTCGAGGATATACGACAGGCTGTTATCCAAAGAGAGAATATTATGTCGACTGGTGTTGGTAAAAACCTCGCCATACCACATGGCAAAGTTGCCTCAATTGAGCAGAATTATGCGGGTTTTGCAACCTTAAAAGAACCTGTGGATTTTGATTCCATTGATGGAAAACCGGTTACTATGGTTTTTCTGCTTGTAGGGCCTGAAAAGAAAAATAACACACATATAAAATTGTTAAGCAGGATATCAAGACTGATGAATAGCACATCATTCAGGGAAACACTTATGCAATGTGAGACTCCTGATGAAATCTATGAAGTTTTTCATCAGGAAGAATTGCGATACTTCGGAAACTAAGCTTACATACATGAAAAATTATAAGGTTCTTTCCCTTATTCTTTTTTTTCTGGTTTGCGTCTCTGCACCATTAAACTATGGCATTCTACATGCACAAATATCGCCGGAAATTAACCGGCTTATTGAAAACTCAAGGGCATCGCATGCTTTTTGGGTGGTTCAGGTTCGGGATTCAACAGGCCAGGTTCTTCAAAACCTGAATGGTGACAAACTGGTACGCCCCGCCTCTAACCTGAAAATGATTACTTCAGGCGCTCTTTTAGACCGTCTTGGCCCAAATTACCGTTTTGAAACCACACTTTATGGCCGGGGCAGACAAACAGACAGTACATGGGTTGGAGACCTGATTGTTAAAGGATCAGGAGATCCGACGATTAGTGGAATTTTTACAAATGGGGATAAGCTTTTTCTCTTCGAGCGCTGGTTTAATGAACTAAACGACGCCGGCATCCGGGTTATTGACGGCAACCTGATTGGGTTTGACGGCCTTTTTGATGATATTCCTTACCCGAGAGGATGGGAGTGGGATGATCTCACCTATTATTATGCTCCCGAGATTAACGCGCTGTCTTTCAATTCGAATGTTGTTGATCTTGAAGTGAGGGCAATTGGCCGCGTGGGCACCAGGCCGCGGATTGAATGGTCGCCTTTCAATACTTCTTTTGTTGAGTTTGTGAATGAACAGACCATTGCCCCACCAGGAACTCGTTTTAATGAGTCGTACAGAAGGGAACTTGGCTCAAATACGATAATATTGCGAAGCGTGCTTCCACAGGGATACTACGAAACCGAGCCCCTCACGATCACTGCACCCTCCCTCTACTTTATGGACACATTTTACCAATACCTGGAACTGCGTGGTATGGAGATAAACGGAGGGATATTTATAGACAGTGACTATTACTCATGGAATGAACGCGGGCTTCGAAGAATACATACTCATTTATCTGAACCATTGCACAGAATGGTAGGGGAAATAAATAAAGAGAGCGATAATTTTATTACTGAAATGCTTGTAAAATACCTTGGTTCCAAGGTTTATAATGTTCAGGGAACCACGGATCTTGGACTGCAGGTAATTAAAGAGTATATGAATGAGCTGGGTATCGACACAACTGCAGTAAGCCTGCGTGACGGCTCTGGAATGGCTCCTGCAACATTGATTAAAGCAGGTGATTTGAATCAGTATCTGATCAATATCAGAAATAAACCTTACTTTTCACATTTCATCAATTCTCTTGCCGTTGGAGGGATGAGCGGAACCCTCAGTCACCGTTTCAGGGGCAGCAATATAAGTGAGAACTTTTTTGGCAAGACGGGTTTTGTATCGGGAGTGCGCGCGCTGTCTGGCTACCTTGATACAGAAACCGGAAACCGCCTTGCAGTGAGCATCATCACAAATAATTATACTGCCCAAACTTCCCATGTTGACTTCATTCACCAGCGGATTCTTGAATACCTTTATCAAAGCTACTAAAACATGAATTTCTGACAGGAAAATTTTTAAAGCCAATGGGGAAAAAGGAAAAAATTTTGATAACGGATGATGAAAAAAGTATCCGCAACGCCCTGAGGGAAATTCTTGAATTTGAAAATTACACCATTCTTGAAGCCGAAAATGGAGAACAGGCACTAAATGTTATCAAAAGTGATGATGTAGATCTTGTGATGCTCGACATAAAAATGAGAGGGATGGACGGCATCGAGGTTCTGGAGAAAATCAAAGAGAGTAAACCTGAGCTGCCTGTCATCATGATTTCAGGACATGGGAATATCAAAATTGCTGTTGAGGCTACAAAAATAGGTGCATACGATTTTCTTGAAAAACCCCCGGATCTAAACCGCCTACTGGTAAGCATACGAAATGGTCTCAAGAGTAGTGAACTTATCAAAGAGAATAAACAGATCAGGAAAGAACTGCATGGAAATACTGATATAATCGGGAATAGTCCCGCTATTTCAAGTATAAAAAAACTGATTGAAAAGGTAGCCATGAGCAGCAGCCGTGTACTCATTACCGGCGAGAATGGCACCGGAAAAGAACTTGTGGCAAGATCCATTCACAACAACAGCAACAGGTTTTCCAAAAAGTTTGTGGATGTAAATTGTGCAGCCATTCCCTCAGAACTTCTGGAAAGCGAATTGTTTGGCCATGAAAAAGGAGCATTTACAGGTGCGTCATCTCAAAGAATAGGCAAGTTTGAACAAGCCGATGGAGGCACACTGTTCCTGGATGAAATTGGAGATATGAGTGCCGATTCCCAGGCAAAAGTACTGCGTGTATTACAGGAAAACCAGATTGTTAGGATTGGCGGAAATGAACAGATAAATGTGGATGTGCGCGTGCTTGCTGCTACAAATAAAGACTTACATAAAGAGATTGATGAAGGAAATTTCCGGGAAGACCTGTTTCACCGGCTTAATGTGATACCCATCCATTTACCACCTCTGCGTGAGAGACGTGATGATATCGCATTATTAGCAGAATGGTTTTTATCCCGCCTTGGCGAGCGTGAGATTATATTTTCAGGTAAAGTCTTCTCGGCAGACGCAATTGATGAATTGAAAAAACAAGATTGGCCGGGAAATATCAGGGAACTGCAAAACGCTGTTGAGCGCCTTGCACTTTTGTCGCCCGAAGACAAAATAACTGCAAAAGACGTCCGGAAATTTATCCAACAGAAGAAAAAACCAAGTGATCTTCTGAACAGGCTGATTGATGAAACAGATTCATTTCATGAATATAAAGAAGAAGCAGAAAGGCTGTTTCTATTAAAGAAACTGGAAAAATATGACTGGAACGTGTCGGCAACAGCCGATGCCATCAATATTCAGCGCAGTCATATATATAACAAAATGAAGAAATATGATATTGAACGCTAAGGTGTATTATATCTGCTCTTCTTATCACGAATATCATTATACCCATTTAACCAATAATCAAAAAAAAGTTTATTCAGGTTTCTTGTTGTTACTGATAAAAGCTGCAAATTAAAAACTGAATACCCTAAACTTCAAACAACCTGCTGATGAGTGCAAAACTGATTGACGGTAAAAAAGTAGCGGAAATAACCATGAATCTTCTGAAAGAGGACGTGGTGAATTGGGTAAACGCAGGCAACAGACGCCCATTTTTAAAAGTGGTGCAAGTTGGAAATGATCCCGCATCTACAACATATATTGGGTCAAAAACAAGGGCATGCAGGCAGGTGGGTATTGATACGGATACCACACATCTTCCCGACACTGTATCAGCGAAAGAGCTTAAGGCAGCTATCCGGTCTTTTAATGAGGATGATCTCATCGATGGCATCCTTGTTCAGCTTCCGCTTCCATCTCATTTATCTTCCCATGATGTGATCGAAAGTATAGACCATCGCAAGGATGTGGATGGTTTCCATCCGATGAATGTAGGCCGGCTAACCGTTGACCAGCCTACTTTCCGTTCATGCACTCCTGCCGGAATTTTTGAGCTTTTCCAATATTACAGCATTCAGGTTAAAAGCAAGCATGCAGTTGTGGTTGGAGCAAGTAATATCGTTGGTTCGCCAATGGCTATTATGCTTTCACGTGAGAATACCACCGGCAAAGCCACCACCACCATCTGTCATAAATTCACCAAAGATTTAACCAGCCATACCATTGCTGCCGATATCCTTGTAGTAGCTGCAGGCCAGCCGAACCTCATCAAGGCAGAAATGGTGAAAGAAGGCGCTGTTGTGATTGATGTTGGAATAAACAGGGTTGCGGATGAAACAAGTGATAAAGGGTATAAACTGGTTGGTGACTGCGACTTTGAAGGTATCCGGAAGAAAGCAAGCTGGATAACTCCGGTTCCGGGTGGCGTAGGTCCTATGACGGTTGCCATGCTGATGAAAAATACTCTCCTTGCAGCAAAAAAATCCATCTATCCGGAAGATTAACCCGCTTTTTTGATTTAAAATAATATTGAAAATTATTAACTTAAGTAATCATCAAGATCTTCATTCACTTCCATAAGGTTGGTTGAGTTAATTTTGCAATCTAACATACTATAGTGAACCCTTTACATACTCAGCGCTCTTTGCGGTTAAGAAAACTACGAAATTTCATATGATTAACTTCAAACCCATTCTATTAATAGCACTATTCATGATAACTGCATGTACAGACCCCGGCCGGATGGCCGATAATCCATTTTACTCACCAAGTGATCTGCCTTTTGAGGCTCCGGATTTTGACCGGATTCAGGATGCTCACTTTCGAGATGCATTTATTGACGGCATGGAATTTGAAATTCAGGAAATTGAAGAGATTGCCACAAATCCTGATGAACCGACTTTTGAGAACACCATTATTGCAATGGAAAGAACCGGGTTACTTTTGAACCGTACCCGCCGTGTTTTTAACAATCTGACATCTGCTCATACCAACGATAAACTGAGAGAAATCCAGTCAGAGTTTGCGCCGAAATTTGCAGCCCATTCAGATAATATTTACCTGAACCGGGCTCTGTTCAATCGTGTTCAGT
>PWLN01000403.1 GCA_003559375.1 Balneolaceae bacterium
CATCCCGTTATTTTCAAAAGCCTGAAAGACTTCGGAAGTCTCTCATTGCCGTGAATGTTTCCCCTTGGCAGACTTCCGAAGTCTCTCGGTCTCTGCCAACGCTCTTCCCCTACAATCCCATCCCGTTATTTTCAAAAGCCTGAAAGACTTCGGAAGTCTCTCATTGCCGTGAATGTTTCCCCTTGGCAGACTTCCGAAGTCTATCGGTCTCTTCCAACGCTCTTCCCCTACAACCCCATCCCGTATTTTTCAAAAGCCTGAAAGACTTCGGAAGTCTTACTTTGCCGTTAATATGTTTAATAATTGAAGTAAACTTCCAAAATTTATTATAAATTTGTAAGTTCACTTCAGTAATTTTATTTTGAACATAGAAAATCCAAACTGAATTAAAACAGATGATCCGCAGAACCATTCAGGACCACATCATGAAATTTCTTTTTAAAGGCAAGGTCATCATCCTGTACGGGGCACGGAGAACCGGCAAGACCACCCTCTCCAAGGTTATTCTTTCCGAATTTGGAGACTCAGCACGGTACATCAATTGTGAAATTCTGCAATACAGGCAGGCGCTTCAAACCACAAATACGGCTTTATTGAACGATTTTCTGGGCAACTACCGGATCATAGTTCTCGATGAAGCCCAAAGTATTCCGGATATCGGACTTACCCTCAAAGTGCTCGTCGATATCCGTCCTGATTTACAGATTATCGCCACGGGTTCATAATCTTTTGATATGGCACAGACGATCAGTGAACCTCTCACGGGGCGCTCCCGCACCTTTACGTTGTACCCATTCTCACTAACAGAAATATCACAGGATTCACATCCTGTTGACTGGAATGCCAGGCTGGAAAATATCCTGCGATTTGGCATGTATCCGGATGTTTACGGACAAACGGAAGAGATGGCCATAGAAGAACTCCGTGATATTGCCACCAATTATCTTTACAAGGATGTGTTGCAGTATCATCAGCTGAAACGATCCGACCTGCTTTTCAAACTGCTGCAGGCACTGGCTTTTCAGATGGGCCATGAGGTGTCGTATGGAGAACTGGCCAGGCTGCTGGGTGAGAATCATCATACCGTTAGAAATTATGTGGAACTTTTGGAAAAGAGTTTTGTGATATACCGCCTGGGTTCTTTCAGCCGCAACCTGCGAAAGGAGATTTCAAAATCATTCAAGGTATATTTTTTGGATAACGGAATACGAAACAGCCTCATCAACAATTACAACCCGCTCTGGCAGCGTGATGATACCGGAGCCCTTTGGGAAAATTTTTGTGTAACAGAGCGGATGAAGCAGCTTCACAATGCAAGAAAATTCCCGAACCGCTATTTCTGGCGCACCTACGACCGCAAGGAAATTGATTACATTGAGGAGTCGGGAGGAGAGTTGTCGGCCGTTGAGTTTAAATGGAACCCGGTTGCAAAAGTCAAAAAACCGGCGGAATTTCTGGAAAGCTATCAAAAATCCAGCTTCAAAGTTATACATCGCGATAACTATAGGGATTTTCTATTATGATACAAGCGTCGACCCGAAGACGCTTGGCAGACTTCCGAAGTCTCTCGGTCCCTGCCAACGCTCCTTCCCCTACAAACCCATTCCCGTTATTTTCAGAAGCCTGAAAGACTTCGGAAGTCTTTCTTTGCCGCGATTGCTGCTCTTGGCAGACTTCCGAAGTCTCTCGGTCTCTGCCAACGCTCCTTCCCCTACAAACCGATTCCCGTTATTTTCAAAAGCCTGAAAGACTTCGGAAGTCTTTCTTTGCTTTAATCGTGCCTCTCTTATTTATTCACCAGCAACCACAAACTTCAGATAATTCTCCTGATGAATTCCCTCTGTAATTCGCGGCTGATAGGCATTGATAAATGATTTGGAAAAAAAGATCCTGGATTTAGGGTTCCATTTAAACTCATAGGCATCCACAAAGCCGTCTCGTTCTTCAATATAATCGATTTCCTGTTGAGCGTGGTTACGCCAGAAATAACGGTTTACGTGTCGCTGGTGGTAGTCGGTCATTTTTTTTCGTTCACACATCAAAAAGTTTTCCCAGAGCTGACCTTTATCCTGACGGAGACTGATTGGCCCAAACTGGTTGATAACGGCATTTCGGATACCGTTATCATAGAAATAGATTTTCCGTGATTTTTTAATCTCATTTCTGAGATTTCTGCTAAAAGGCTGAAGCTGAAAAATGATGTATGCTTTTTCGAGCAGGTTGATATATCGTTCAACCGTGTGATTATCCAGGCCAGTTGTCTGAGAAAGCTCATTAACGGATATTTGGCTTCCGATTTGAAATGCAAGAGCCTGCAGAAGTTTTTCAAGCTTTGCAGGCTTTTGAATGTTCTCCCAGGTTAGTATATCTTTATACAAATAACTTCCTGCAAGTTCTTTGAGTAATGTACGCTCTTCTCCAGGGTGGTTTACAATGTCGGGATATAAACCGTAGAGCAAACGGTTCGAAAGCAGCCGTTTTTCTTCCCTTTTACCGGTATGGTTTATCATTTCTTCAACAGAAAGCGGGTAAAGCAGAAACTCCCATTTTCTTCCCGTTAATGGCTCATTGATCCGATTCGACAGATCAAAAGAGGAGGACCCGGATGCGATCACCTTTACTCCCGGCAGCTGATCAACAATAAGCTTGATAATCAGACCTATGTTTTCTATACGCTGGGCTTCATCAATAATCAGAAATTTTCGATTACCGATCTGTTTGCGCAGCCAATCAGATGTGGCATGGGTCAATTCAGAGCGAATATCAGGTTCATCGCCGTTCCACCATAGAATATCATCGTTAATTTCATTTGCAATTTGATTGAGAAGAGTCGTTTTGCCGGCTTGCCTCGGCCCATAAAGTATAATGGCTTTCGCATCACCAAGCCGCTCCCGTATTTTCTGGTATAGAGTGCGTTCAATCATAACAGAAATTAATAATATTGGAATAGACTCCAAAATTTTATATAAATTTTTGGATTATAGTCCAAAAAATACCTGGCAGACTTCCGAAGTCTATCGGTCTCTGCCAACGCTTCTTCCCCTACAACCTCATCCCGTTATTTTCAAAAGTCTGAAAGACTTCGGAAGTCTTTCTTTGCCGTGAATGTTTCCCCTTGGCAGACTTCCGAAGTCTATCGGTCTCTTCCAACGCCCTTCCCCTTCAACCCCAATTCCGTTATTTACAAAAGCCTGAAAGACTTCGGAAGTCTTTCTTTGCCGTGAATGTTTCCCTTGGCAGACATCCGAAGTCTCTCGG
>PWLN01000302.1 GCA_003559375.1 Balneolaceae bacterium
ATGAAATGGAAAAGGGAAATCTTTGAGCTCACAAAGAAGTCATCTGCAAGGGAGTCAACTGACGAGTCTTTCTGAATAAGCCTTAAATATTTATATCGGTTCATTCTTCGAAAAAACTCGTCTGTTGACTATACATTTTGGGGCATGTAGACGAGCCCTGCCGAATAGGTCTCAAAATATTTTTTATTGGTTCATTTTAAAAATCTCGTTTGAATGATATGTCCCACTGGGATCCCTGCGGGGCGATTGCTGATATCCGATATTCGATTTTTCACATTGGGATAATCTCGAAATTTCCAAATCAATCCGCTTAGCGGATGGCCGATTGTATAGCCCCGTGATTCCCCGAAGGGATCGCTATGCGGTATCACGGGTCTGAATAGCCATCAAACCGTAAGTACCGTAGTTACGGCCGATTAGAGGGGGGGTGGGGATGTCCGGTACCCGTGAATCGACCGTGCCTATGGCACTATTTTATTATGTGGCGCGCTCAACCCATGGATGAATCCATGGGCTATAAGATCTGGCGTGCCTCTGGCACTGTAATTTTTACCGATAAATTAAACCCAAATTACGCATAAGACCAAAAAGACTTCCGAAGTCTTTCAAATTTTTTTAAATCATCAATATGTTAACCGATAAAGGCTCCTTTTGATGCTCCGTAAGACTTCGGAAGTCTAACGCGTAATCCGGGTTAAACGAGATTTGTCAGGTTTACACAGGTTTGGTAAGGGTTAGCAGAACGCACATCACAGAACGCACAATGTGTATCGCACATCCAATCTGCCGCATCCCTATAAACTGCCCATCTCGATTTTTCGGTCATTCGCATTTCAAATCGTAACTGTTTTAAATCAATGCCTGATCATCATTCGCATGGCGCGTTAATAGATTTCCTAATGAAAGATCAAGGCCAAGTTCGCCGGCAGTATGGTTAATGAGCTCTTTCTTGTAATTTTCTACCGGCCCATATTTACCGGTAATCATGTCTGAAATGGCACGGTTACTCATCATAAAATTTGCAGTTTCAGCGCCGTATTTATTCGATATGGAAGCTTTAACCGGGTCAAAAAAAGATTTCCGGAGTTCTGATATCTTTCTTCTCTCATCAAGAATTTGATTGTACTCTTCCTGACTCAGCGGTTTTTGTGCAGGCTCATTTTCGGATAAACCTTTTTCTGAAGCTTCAGCTCTGGAATCTTTCAGCAATTGGTTTAACTCAACAGCATAATATTCTGTCTTGATTTTTTTGAAAACTCCCGGCATTTCCATCCAGTTAATGCCATTCGTACTTTTTTTTGTAATGTTGGTGAGAGACTTTTTGTCGATTAGCTGAAAATCCGGTTTATTGTATTTTCTTGCAAGTTCATGCCGCCATCTGATCAGCTTTTTGTAGATGTGCCATTCGACCTCGTTAAACTCCCGTTTTTCCTTTTCCTTGATAATATGGTTATTCGCAGCATTGCTGTAGTCGAGGTGGTCCAGTTTACGATTTTCTTCTTTGATCCATCCTTCAACTTCTGATCCGCCTGCTTTTTCTGCAAGGTTCTTTTTCAGCAGAGGAAGATGCAGTACGTCACTGGCCGCATAAGAGACCTGTTTTGTTGTGAGCGGACGCCTGAACCAGTTGCTCAATTGAGATGATTCGCCCGGATCGATACCCAAAACTTCAATGAGCAGATTCGTTAATGACATTGCCGGATAATTGAGCAGTCTTGATGCAATTTCAATGTCATAAAGATTTTTGGGAAAACAGCCCAGCGAATGCAGCAGCCGCAGGTCTTCATCCACCGAAAAGCAAATCTTGATTATTTCAGGGTTTTCGAGAATTTGAAATAATTTACTGATATTCAGCTTCCTGCTTAACGGATCAATGAGATAGCAGGTTTTGCCATCAAAAATCTGCACAAGACATAAATTAAATCCGAAACGATAGTAATTTTTGTCGAATTCAAGGTCGAATGCTATTTCCTTTTTGGAATTGAGATTGATGATACAATTATGCAGCTCAACTGAATCCTGTATAAGTTCGACTGAATGTTTCATCTGTTGCATTTTCAAAAGATTGAGCAAAACAGGCTATAAAAACAAATCTGTAAATAGTTCATCAATACTTAGTAACCTGATTCCGGATACGATAAAATCGGCCTGTGATAAATCCTGATTGCCGGACTGAGGGTTTCTGAATCCGATACATTTCATTCCGGCAGCTTTGGCAGCGGTAACTCCGTGATGCGAATCTTCAATCACAATACATTGTACTGGTTTGGAGTCACTTAAATGAGCGGCTTTCAAAAAGATCATAGGGTCCGGTTTCGATTTGGGTAACTCGGCTCCGCTTACAATATGCGGGAAATAATCCAGAATATTCAGCTTATCTAATACAAATTCGATCTGTTCACGAGCTGAGGAAGATGCAAGAACGAGTTTTTTTTGATATTTATGAAGATTATGAACCAAATCTACAACACCATCTACCACAGGCAGCATTTTCAGGTTTTTGATATAGCTTAGATACCTTTCATGGTTTAACCGGGTAACATCAACGGGGGATACATCCAGCTGGTGTGTCTCTGTAATTTCAGTCCACATTTCAATGGATGCTGTTCCGGTATAGCGCTTGTGCTGTTCATCTGTAATCTGAAGCCCAAGTTCGGAAAATATCTCTTTCTCAATTTTGTGATGAATTGGTTCACTGTCGATGATTACTCCATCCATATCGAAGATTACCGTAGTCATGAAATCCATTAATTTGCCGATGCCAAGCCTGTTTTTTAATATTCACAAGTGTAAGGATTGTATATTCGGTAACCAAATCAATTTGAATTCGTTTTACAGAAAATCAGTTGAATATGATATTTAACCGGGATTTTTTAATCATTGCCCATCGCGGGGCAAGTTTTGATGCACCGGAAAACACTATGGCTGCATTTCAACTTGCATACAGACTGAAGGCCGATATGATCGAGCTTGATCTCCAGTTAACTTCAGATGGTATGCCGGTGGTATTTCATGATACAAAACTCGACAAAAAGACAGACGGCACAGGTCTGGTAAATAGATATCGCTTGAATGAGTTGAAAATGCTTAATGCCGGAGGCTGGTTCTCAGGCTCATACACAGGAGAGAAGATACCAACGCTCTCTGAAGTACTCGATTGGGCAAAAGGCCGGATTCTGGTGAATATTGAAATCAAACCTGAAGCAGTAGCAGATAACATTGAGGGTGGTATCGAAGAAAAGACGGTAAGCCTCGTTAAAAAGTTTGAAATGGAGAATAAAGTTCTTATTTCCAGCTTTGACTACAGAGTAATCAAGAGAATCAAAGATCTTGAACCGGCCATTAAAACCGGTCTCTTATATCATAAAAATGAATCAAAAGGTGCA
The DNA here is from genome assembly GCA_003559375.1 of Balneolaceae bacterium. Classification (GTDB taxonomy): domain Bacteria; phylum Bacteroidota; class Rhodothermia; order Balneolales; family Balneolaceae; genus Rhodohalobacter. The sequence goes on from PWLN01000302.1 coordinate 3,387, forward strand.
GAATATGCTGAATTGGTTCGGCAGTACGATGCAGATTTTTTCCACTGCAGCCACAGAGAGGTCCGAGAAAAAGAGGCAGCGTTATTGCGTAATAAAAAAATTCCGTTTTTAGTATACACTGTTAACACTCCATCGCTGATGAAAAAGATGATCCGCTTTGGTGCATCCGGAATTTTTACCGATAAACCGGGCCTGTTATATCGGATATCCCAGGAATGTTGAAAAATAATCCAGGTTTTTTCAGAATTTTTGGTTTTGGTTTGAATGAGAAGAATCTGCCTGCTATTTTCTATTTTCGCCAACTAACCCAAATCATATATGTCAACTAAATATATTTTTGTAACAGGTGGTGTTACTTCTTCTCTCGGTAAAGGAATTATTTGTGCTTCACTTGGGCGGTTGTTGGTTTCAAGGGGCTTGAGGGTGACCATTCAAAAACTGGACCCGTACATAAATGTGGATCCCGGAACGATGAATCCTTATGAGCACGGGGAGGTCTATGTTACCGATGATGGTGCCGAAACAGACCTGGACTTAGGACATTATGAACGTTTTCTTGGTATCCGAACCTCCCAACAAAACAATGTAACCACAGGCCGTGTGTATTACGATGTGATTATGAAAGAGAGAAAAGGGGAGTATCTTGGCAAAACCGTTCAGGTGATTCCGCATATAACAGACGAGATAAAATCCCATGTTCTGGGGCTTGGGCAGTCAGGAAAGTACGATGTGGTTATTGTTGAGATAGGCGGAACAGTGGGCGACATTGAAAGCTTGCCTTACATAGAAGCGATGCGACAGCTTCGGTATGATGTGGGAAGAAAAAACACCTTGTCGATTCACCTGACACTGGTTCCATACCTTGCAGCTGCGGGTGAATTAAAGACGAAACCGACACAGCATTCAGTAAAAACCCTCTCAGAAAGCGGATTAAGCCCTGATATCCTTGTCTGCCGTTCAGAGTATCCGCTCGATACATCCATACGCCGTAAAATAGCACAGTTTTGTAACGTAGAGATACAGGATGTTATCGCATCACTCGATGCAAAAAGTATTTATGAAGTGCCTTTGCTAATGCTTGAGGAGGGCCTGGACAGCCGGGTTATCAATAAATTGAATCTTCCTGCCAAAAACGCAGACCTGGAAGGATGGATTCAGTTTGTGGAAAAAATCAAACATCCTGGGAGTGAAACTATTATTGCGCTTGTAGGAAAATATGTGGAGCATCATGATGCCTATAAATCTATTGCAGAAGCCCTGATTCATGGCGGCGCAATGAATGATACTAAAGTAAACATAAGGTGGATTCAGTCTGACTATATTAACGCAGATAACGTTCAGAATACTTTGGGAGATGTCTCCGGTGTGCTTGTAGCTCCAGGCTTTGGCGACCGTGGTATTGAAGGCAAGTTGACAGCCGTAAAATATGCACGTGAAAATGATATTCCATTTTTTGGGATTTGCCTCGGTATGCAATGTGCCGTCATTGAATTTGCCAGGAACCGTGCCGGCCTGCCTGGTGCTAACAGCACAGAGTTTGATGAAAACTGTGCGTATCCGGTTATTGATTATATGCCCGATCAGAGAATGATCCAGGATAAAGGCGGTACCATGCGCCTTGGCAAGTACGAATGCAAGCTAACTGGGAATACAAATTCCAGGCATGCTTACGGTGTTGATAACATTGAAGAACGTCACCGCCACAGGTTTGAACTGAACAATGAACTTCGCCAGCACCTGATGGATCATGGATTAACAGTAGCAGGAATAAATCCGGAACGGGATTTGGTTGAAATTATCGAAATACCGGAACACCCCTGGTTCGTGGGAGTACAGTTTCATCCTGAACTAAAAAGTACAGTAGCAAATCCACATCCTTTATTTGTCGACTTCGTAAGATCGGCAAGAGCTTTTTCCGAAAAGAAAAAATCTAAGTCAGACTTTCAAAAACAAACAGCCTGATTTGGCCTCAGATAGATATAAAAACATACTTCGAAACAGGGTTTGCGCTATTATCATGAGCGATAAGTGGATTTTGATGGCCAAACAACAGGCCCCAACCCGTAAAAAGCCCATCTGGATGCCGCCGGGAGGCGGTTTGCAATTCGGGGAATCCCTTCATACCGCTTTGAAAAGGGAAGTAAAAGAAGAAACCGGACTGCTCATAGAACCGGTTAGCTTATTGTGGATTCATGAATTTATCGAAAAACCTTTTCATGCAGTGGAGTTTTATTTCGAATGCTCAGTTGCCGGAGGGGCTTTAAAACTCGGAAAAGATCCTGAAAGAGAAAGCGGGGATCAAATTCTTCTTGACCTGAAATTTGTTTCCTTTGAGGAAATTGCATCCATGAATGTTTATCCTGAATTTCTGAAAAAAGAAATCATTAACCATGGTAAAATGCCATTGAGTCTTAGACATATTGTTTCAGGTGAGGAATTTTGAAATGATCTTTGAACCATTTCTGTTCAAACTTTTCGATAAATAACAATGATATTGAAAATCGGGAAAGAATTTATGCGGGTAACTACTGTAATCCTCTCTGTTTCAATCTTAATTTTGATTTCTTGTGTTGAAACCTCGATGGATAACCATATCATTATACACAATGTAAACGGGTACACGATAAATTCTGATGGTAATCTTGTTAAATTTGAAGCCCTGGCAATCATGGATGGCAAGGTGGCAGAAACGGGAAGTACGGAACAATTAATGCAAACATACCCTGATTACCGCCCACTTGATGGTGAAGGACGTACACTTCTTCCCGGTTTGATTGATGCCCATGCTCATGTAATGGGTCTGGGATTCCGGGAGCTTGACCTTGATCTTGCCGGTATCCGGTCTCTCGAAGAAACCCTTGAAGCCATCGGGGAATTTGCCAATCAAAATCCTGACAGGGCCTGGATTACCGGAAGGGGATGGAACCAGGTATTGTGGGAAGAAAATGAATTCCCGACTGCTTATGACCTGGATAGCGTGGTGCCAGACAGGCCCGTTTATCTTACACGGGTTGATGGCCATGCAGCATGGGTTAACAGTGAAGCAATGCGAATGGCAGGCATCGATAACAATACCCCAGACCTGCAGGGAGGCGTTATTTTGCGAGATGAAGATGGATCAGCTACAGGTATTTTTGTAGATACAGTGATGAGGTATATCGCAGATCTTATCCCTGAAAGAACAGACGATGACATTGAGCGTGCACTTGAACTGGCCCTAATGGAAATGGCAAGATTTGGGATAACATCGGTACATGATGCACGCACAGATGCCTCGGAATGGGCACTATACCGGAAATTTGCCGACTCGGGCCGCTTAACTGCAAGAATCTATGCCATGATAGCCAGCACCGGTTCAATTTTTGATGAAATGGCTGCAGAGGGACCCATCTACAGTTATGCCGATGATTTACTCAGCCTGAGAAGCGTCAAAATTTCAGCTGATGGAGCACTTGGCAGCCGCGGCGCCGCACTTCTCGATGATTATCATGACGAGTCCGGAAACAGAGGGCTCTTATTCTACACTCAGGAAGAGCTGAATGCAATGCTGCTCAAGGGTGCATCGGCGGGTTTTCAAATGAATATCCATGCTATTGGGGACGCTGCAAACCGTCAGGTACTTAATGCATTTGATTACATCAATAACGAGCTTGAGAATCAGGAAGAAATGCGTCACCGCATTGAACACGCCCAGATAGTTGCGCCCGAAGATATTCCAAGATTTGCTGAACTCAATCTAATAGCATCCATGCAGCAAATCCATGCAACAAGTGATATGAATATGGCAGAAGACCGTGTTGGGCCTGAACGAATACTTGGTGCATACGCATGGCAGGCATTCGCAGATCAGGGGACAGTAATTGCAGGCGGTTCAGATTTCCCGGTAGAACCGGTAAACCCTTTTTATGGCCTTTATGCTGCTGTTACCAGGAAAGACCATGATGGAATGCCTCCCGGCGGCTGGTACAGTGAACAAAAAATGAGCCGTATGGAAGCCTTGCGTTCATTTACAGTTGATGCTGCCTATGCAGCATTTCAGGAAAATGTGATTGGAACGCTGGAACCGGGTAAATGGGCAGATTTCATTCTGATAGACCGTGATTATTTTGAAGTGGATGCGTCGGAAATCTGGCAAATCAGGGTTTTGGAAACCTGGCTCGCCGGTAAATTGGTATATAAAGCAAACTGATGCTGATCCGGATTGAACAATTAAACCCGGTTATCGGGGATTTGTCGGGTAATACGGAGCTGATACTTCAGGCACTTGAATCAGCTGAACGGGATCATATCGGCCTTCTTGTTTTACCGGAAATGGTATTGACAGGATATCCTGCCCAGGATCTTCTGGAGAACGACTCTTTTCGCGAAGCTTGCTACGATTATAATCAACGCATCATCAGCTCTGTTAAGAACTGTGCACTTTTGTTTGGTACGATTATACCAAATGATCGGGGTCCGGGGCGCAAAATGTTCAACTCAGCCATTCTTGCAAAAAATAGAAAGGAGCTGGGCATTGCTTGCAAAGCACTTCTTCCCACTTATGACGTATTCGACGACTTGCGTTACTTTGAACCAAACCGTGAGTTTGGCTGCCTTGAATTGGATGGACTGAAACTTGGTGTGACCATTTGTGAAGATATCTGGTATAATCAAAATGAGGTGCAGTATCACACCTATTCAATTGATCCTGTTAAAATCCTGCAGGATCAGGGTGCGCAGATGATCATCAATATTTCGGCATCTCCCTATACAAAATCCAAGCATGAAAACAGGGTAAACATGCTCAGGAACCATGCCCGGAAACTGAATCTTCCCATATTATACAGTAACCAGGCAGGCGCACATACCGAAATCATTTTTGATGGTGATACGATGGCGATATCGAGATCAGCCGATGTGATTGCCCGCACTACGCCCTTTCAGCCATCATTTGCTGATGTTGTCTGGGAACCTGTAACAGGTGACATAAAACTGCCTGCAAACCAAGAAATGCCATTATATCCTTCAAAAGGCGCGGAACGTCAATTCGAAGCAATAAGCAGAGGGTTAAAAGATTATGTTGAAAAAACCGGATTATCCAATCAGGTGATTCTTGGACTGAGTGGAGGAATAGATTCGGCTTTGGTTTGCGTAATTGCTGCAGAAGCACTAGGCCCTGAAAATGTAACAGCCGTAACCATGCCCGGCGAATTTTCAAGCAGGGGCAGTGTTGAAGACTCCGTCGAGCTTGCAGAAAATCTTGGGGTTAAGTTGCACAGGATCAACATTCAGAATGTGTTCGATGAGCTTGACATTAGCCTTTCTCCTTTTTTTCAGGGCAAACCATTTGGCGTTGCCGAGGAAAACCTACAAAGCCGTATAAGAGGCACATTACTGATGGCACTGTCGAATAAATTTGGTTATTTTTTACTCGCAACCGGCAATAAATCGGAGTATGCCGTTGGTTATGCCACGCTGTATGGTGATATGAACGGAGCACTCGCCATCATTGGCGATCTCTATAAAACTGAAGTTTATGATATGTGTGAATGGCTGAACCGTGATTACTTTAAAAAAGAAATCATACCCTCAGCAATTCTGACCAAAGCTCCAAGTGCTGAACTTCGGCCGGGGCAGAAAGACAGCGACAGCCTGCCTGAATATGATATGCTTGATGAAATTCTTTATCGTTATATTGAACTTCAGGAAAATCCAAACCGGATTATATCTGCCGGATTTGATTCTGATATTGTAACAAAAGTGATACACATGGTTGATATGAATGAATTTAAGAGGTATCAGGCAGCACCAATATTGAAGCTCAGCTCTAAATCATTTGGAGTTGGCAGAAGATGGCCTATTGTGCAGCAGTGGACAGCAAATAATAAAAAATGAAAAACAGAATGAAATCTCGGATGATTTTATTCGTTTTAGCTAAATTACAGACGGAAAACGGCTTTTTTTAATAACTTTAACCAAATCTTTATTTTCACGGATACTATTACATGAAACAGGTAGTGCTATTTCTCGTTTTTTGGATGATCGCAACTGCATCCCTTGCCAGGCAAAATCAACCAATCATTCCGGAAGTAGATATGCCGCCTGCGTTACTTCCGTACTCAAACCCCCTTTTGGAATCCCGTGATGCCTATGGCACAGTCGCTACTCCGGTAATTAATGGGGAAATGGAAAGGGAAATCCTCAGGAGGATTTCAAATGCATATAAAAGACATGTTCTTGCCATAGACGCTCAGGTACAGGGGGATCTTGTGTCCGCTGAAAATTATATCAATGAAGCATTTGCAGCGATTCAGTCGTTAATGGACGATTTTCCCGAAATTCAAAACAACCGGCGTTTTACAGAGCTATACCGGTCGGTAATGGCTGAACATAGTGAGTTTTATGGGATAACCGAAATTCGCACAGAAACAGAGGGTGATATTTTTGATATCAGGGCTGAGCTATTTTCTGAGCAGGATGACTGGATAGCTGAAGGTTACGCTTTGCCTGAAAATCTAACCTTCAATCAAACACAGGTACCGCTTATTCAAAATCAGCATGTGAACCGGCATCTGATGTACTATACACTCAGAAGGCCCGATGTAATGGAAATCTGGCTGGAGCGGTCGGAGAAATATTTTCCGATGATGCGTGAAATCTTTGAAGAAGAGGGTGTGCCCACCGAACTCATTCATTTGTCAATGATTGAAAGCGGCCTTGTGCCTACAGCAAGAAGCTGGGCAGCAGCAGTTGGGTTATGGCAATTTATTCGGGCTACCGGGGCATTTTATGGCCTTGAAGTGAACTGGTGGATTGATGAGCGCCGCGATCCCATCAAATCAACACGTGCAGCCGCACAACACCTGCGTGATCTGTACGAATTCTGGGGCGACTGGCATCTTGCTCTTGCCAATTATAACCTGAGCCCAAGAGGGCTGCGCAGGGCGATAAACGCTGCTGGCGGAGTTCAGGATTATTGGGTAGCCTATCCGTATTTGCCGCGTGAAACTCGTGGTTATGTGCCAGGCTATATTGCTGCAACCATGATTGCAATGAATCCGGAACAGTTTGGCTTTCAGAGAAATTATGGTGGTGAAGCGTACGCATTTGATATTGTAGAAGTTGATGGGCTGATGCCCCTCGAAGACCTTGCAAAAGCAGCTGGAATCACTGTTGAGGAACTCAGGGCAAAAAATCCTGAATTGCTCAGATGGGCAACGCCGCCGGTAGACAAGTATCCGTTAAAATTGCCGGTAGGCCTGAAAGAAGATTTTCTTGTGGCATACCAGCAAATTCCGGCAGAAAACAGGGCTCACGAAATTGCAATGCATACAGTAAGCCGTGGAGAGACACTTGGTTTCATAGCCCAGCGATATGGTACATCAGTACGGGCACTATATGATTCAAACGAAGGCCTCACAAGCCTGATACGACCAGGGCAGAGAATCGTAGTTCCGGTTGCAGCAAGCTCTGCACCCAGCATAGCTGCAGACAGGCCTTCTAATGCCACTGCGAGGGTAACTACATCACAGCCAAGGCAACAGCAGCAGCAAACTGCCCAGGCTCAGGCTCCTGCAAACACTACATCGGTAAATTATGTTGTTAAGAGCGGAGATACCATCGGCCATATCGCAGAGTGGTATGATGTTCGTGCATGGCAGATTCGCCAATGGAACGGAATATCAGATGTTATCAGGGTAGGACAACGATTAACGATTCATGTTCCAACTTCAAGAATTGATTATTACAGACAAATAAACGATTTGACATTCGCACAGAAACAGGAACTGGAAAGAAGGCAGCGTGCAGGAGAAGATATATTTGCATTGCGATTCGATGGCTCTTCATCAGGATCTTCAAATACAGTAACATACACTGTGCGCCGAAACGATACATTAATAGGAATTGCAAACCGGCACGGAGTTTCGGTCGCTGACATCCAGAATGAGAACAATATTAGCGGAACGCGGATTTATGCAGGTCAGCGCTTAAGGATTACCCGAAGATAATTTTATGAATTTTTTCCGAAAATATGCGGTATTGATATTCCTTACCGCTTTTTTAGTGATCACGGCAGCATTTGCCAGAAACAGTGATCTATTCTTTCAAATTAAAAAACAACTCACCATATTCAGTGATGTATATAAAGAAGTAGCCACTCAATATGTTGATGAAATAGGCCCTGAAAAGTTGATGAAACGAAGCATCAATGCCATGCTCGAAGGCCTTGACCCATATACAGTATTTATCGATGAAGGAGAACAGCAGCAGATGGAAATACTTTCATCCGGTTCCTATGGGGGAATTGGTATAGAGGCTGGATACCGGGGCAACGATGTTGTGATAATTGCACCACTGGATGGCTATCCGGGACAACGTGCAGGCCTTCGGGCCGGTGATATCATCGAACAAATCAATCGCGTAAATGTTAGAGGGATGTCGCCGGAAGAGGTACAGCAACTCACCGTTGGCGATGTGGGTACCGAAATATCCATTACAATCAGAAGGCCGGGAATTGATGAAAGTATCACATTTGATTTAACCCGTGAGCGCATAGAAGTAAAAAATGTGAATATATCTGCCAGGCTCGGTAATGTTGAACAATACGGGTATATCCAGCTTTCACGTTTTGGACATAATGCAGCTGAGGAAGTAAGGCGGGAGCTGGCCGACATGAAAAGCAATGGCAATATTTCTGGCCTGATTCTTGATTTGCGAAATAATCCCGGTGGGCTGTTAAACGAGGCAATAGATCTTGTCGACAAATTTGTTGAACCCGGAGTAACTATCGTTGAAACAAGAGGAAGGCTTAGCTCACATAACTCTACACTTGCAACAACCGAACCTGCAATATTTGAAGACCTGCCCCTTATTGTATTAATCAATCATGGAAGCGCGAGTGCTTCAGAAATAGTTGCCGGCGCCTTTCAGGATCTCGATCGTGCAGTAATTATTGGCGATAACAGTTTTGGTAAAGGCCTTGTGCAAACCATCAGGCCACTATCGTACAATACTTCATTAAAAATTACGATTTCAAAATACTTCATTCCAAGTGGCCGAAGCATTCAGTCAATCGATTATTCATATCGTGATGCTGACGGTAACAGTAATGCGGTTTTTTCACCCCGCCGTGCATTTGAAACGAAAAATGGCAGGGTTGTATATGATGGTCGCGGAATTGAACCGGATATTCGTGAAACGGAATCAGCGTCTACTTTGATAGATCTTGCATTACAGCGTAACAATATGTATTTCTTCTTTATAAACGATTATCTCAGGGAGTCTGGAAGTGAACAGGAAGAAATAGCAGATGATCTTTTTAGCAGGTTCACACGGTATCTGATAGAGCAGGATTTTACTTTTGAAACACCGGCTGACCGGCATTTGAATTCACTGGAATCCAATTTGCAGAATTTTTCGAAAGAGAGCGCTGCACAGGAAAACATTCAGGAACTAAAAGCATTATTACGAGACTATAAGGTAGCACAGATTTATGATAACCAGCCTGTAATCGAAAGAAACCTGCATAAGGAATGGATATCCCAAACACTTACTGATCAGGATAGAAATATTGCAATGCTTTCGATCGACAGAGTTGTAAACCGTGCAATTGAGGTACTGGAAGACCGGTATCAGTATCAGGTTGTACTAATGCCATAATATTTGGGTCGGGCCGATTTACATACACACACCAAAGCATCAGACGGAGAGTTAAGTGCGCAAGAACTTCTTGTTAAAGTAAAATCAAAAGGGCTCAGTGTACTCGCTATAACCGACCATGATACTATAGATGGATACACGGAAGCGTTGCAGCATGCTGAAAAAATGGGTATCGAATTGATACCGGGTGTAGAATTATCCACTATCTGGGGGAAAAAGGAGATACATCTTCTTGCTTATGGATTTGATCCTGATCATTCAGCCCTTAAGCAGCTGCTGTTAATGCAAAGACGTGCAAGAAAACTCAGGATGCGCGAAATTGTTAAATTACTGAATAAAAAGGGAGTTGATATTGAGTATGATGAAGTTATGGCTTATGCAAGAAGCGCAAATATCGGCAGGCCTCATGCTGCCGCAGTTCTTATAAAAAAAGGATATGCAGTTAATGTTGCAGATGCTTTTATTAAATATCTGGCCACTCATGAAGTGGTAAATATTCCTACAGAATACGCAGATGTTGATTCGGCACTGAGAATCATAAAAAAAGCCGGGGGTGTTCTTTCGGTTGCACATCCCGGTGTAATGCTTACCACGGAGGAGTTGAAAGAATTAATTAGTACAGGAATCGACGGGATTGAGTGTATTCATCCGAGCCATAATTTTAATGTTCAAAAAGTGTTTTCCGAAATGGCCAAATCCATGAATTTGCTAATAACCGGTGGCAGCGACTATCATGGTTCGCCAAAATCGGAATATGATCCGTATCTTGGAGTTGTTACAATCGGTACACAACATGTGGAAGCGTTAAAACGAACATGTAAAAACAGAAAAGCATTATTGAAAAATAGTTCATAATCAGAAAAAATGGAAAGCGGACAAATTGAACAGGTAGATTGGCCAAAAATTAAAATTGCGATTGTCGCGGCAAAATGGAATTCTTTTATTACTGATGAAATGCTGGAAGCAGCGATCAATGCAATCAAAAAAAAAGGTGTTCCGGTTGAGAATATTACTGTGTCAAGATGTCCCGGATCGTTTGAATTGCCCCTTGCATGCAAATGGAACCTGGAACATCTTGGTGTTGACGGAGTTGTTGCAATTGGGGCAGTGATAAGGGGTGGTACACCCCACTTCGATTATGTATGTGATGCTGTAACCCGGGGAATTGCAGACCTCAACCTGCATTCAGGCAAACCGGTATCATTTGGCGTGTTAACTACAGATACTGTTGATCAGGCAATGGAAAGGGCCAGTGTCGAAAAGGGCAATAAAGGTGCTGAAGCCGCACTGGCGTTATGTGATATGATTGCATTAGAAAGTTTTATAAAGAGCCAAAACAGTTAATTTGAGCTTGAATTCCGTCAAGATAAACTCTAATTTAAAAAGCTGTAAAATTATATAACATCATGGCAAGCGAACCATTAATAAACGCCCATACCAATCAATCTGATCAATCTGAGGGAGATATAGAGCTCCAGAATCAGTTAAAAACATCAGGAAAACTGCCCGCGCATATTGCAATAATTATGGATGGTAATGGCAGGTGGGCACAGAAAAAAGGTAATATAAGGCTGCACGGGCATAAAGCAGGTGTCAAATCGGTTCGTGATGTTACAGAATCGTGCGCACAGCTTGGTGTTCGTTATCTTACACTATATGCATTCTCGACTGAGAACTGGAACAGGCCTGCTTCAGAAATAAACGGACTGATGAAGCTTCTGGTGCAATCACTGCGCGATGAGGCTGATACTCTTCAAAAAAATGATATCAAACTGATTACAATTGGCCAGACCAACCGTCTGCCGGTTAAATGTCGAACCCAGCTTCAGGAAGTAATGGACCTCACCTGTAACAATAAAAGAATGCAGCTCTGCCTTGCACTTAGTTATTCGGGTAGATGGGATATCACAGAGGCAGTTAGAAGTATTACGCAGCAGGTAAAGGAGGGCAATATTGATCCTGATGACGTTAATGACGACCTCATCGGCTCTTTCCTTTCCACAGCCAGTATTCCAGACCCTGACCTCATAATCAGAACAAGTGGCGAATACAGGATCAGTAACTTCCTGTTATGGCAGCTCGCATACTCTGAGCTGTATATTACAGAAACCTACTGGCCCGATTTTCGCAGAGATGAACTATACGAAGCCATCCGTTCATACCATTCAAGAGAACGCCGTTACGGAAAAGTTAAAAACGGATATAACAAAAGTATTGCCAGAACAGTTATTAACCATATTACATCGTAAACGGAAGCAAAGTTTCTACTGCGTGCTTAGGAAAAAAAATCTATTACCGTACATCATCTTAATCATTTTCGGGTTTGTATTTATCCAGGATTCTTACTCTCAAAGTTCTGGAAGCATCAATATTGAAGACCCGACGCGTACTGTACAAAGAGAATTTGAAATTCGTGATATAACGATCAGCGGGCTTATCTCTGCAAGAGAATCATTTCTGCTAAGCAGCAGCGGCCTTCGCACCGGTGAAAGAATCCAGATCCCCGGTGATGTGATATCAAATGCGATTCGTCAGCTTTTCAGAACCGGGCTCTTCTCAGATGTTACCATCGACTATGAGAGGGTTGGGGGAAATGGTGTGCATATTTTTATCAATGTTCAGGAACAGCCCAGGCTGCACCGATATAATATTGAGGGGGTTAGAAGATCGCACCGCAGGGATCTGCGCGAACAGATGAACCTTCTATCAGGATTTGCTGTCACAAATTCAGTACGTCAGCAGGCACTGAATACCATTCACCGCTATTACAGGGAAAAAGGGTACTGGAATACTGAGATCGACATACTGGAAGAGATGACAGATGATGGCCGGAACAGGGTTATCCTGACTTTTGTGATTGATCCGGGAGAAAGAATCAAGGTAAGAGAAATTAATTTTATTGGGAACGAAGAGTTCAGTAACCGCAGGCTTCGAAAAGAATTTTCGGAAATTAAACAAGACCGGTGGTGGAGAATTTTCAAGCGGCACGTTTACACTCAGGATGATTATAACCAGGGTATCGCAAACGTTCTTCAATACTATCGTGATAGTGGTTTTCGCGATGTGAGAGTATTGCGTGATACGGTTTATGTGGACGACTGGAGAAGAAAAGAAGGTGTCCATTTTGATATCAAGGTTGAGGAAGGCCCACAGTACAGAATCCGGAACATTAATTGGGAAGGGAATACCGTATATACTGATGAAGAACTAACCATGTTTCTGGAGTTTGAAAGGGGTGACATCTTCAACGAAACCCGCTTCGAACAAAATGTGGATTACCGGAGAAATGAGATGGACATAACCAGCCTCTATCAGAATATCGGTTATCTCTGGTTCCAGATTTATCCTCAAATCCAGGTCGTTGAAGGCGATTCTCTTGATATTACCTTCGAAATCATTGAAGATGAAATTGCAACCATCCGCAGGGTATCTTTTACGGGTAATACAAAAACCCATGATGACGTAGTTCGACGTACAATCCGGACAGTGCCCGGGCAAACGTACAGCAGGTCGAATATCGTACGGTCAATCCGTGAACTCGGCCAGCTCGGATATTTTAATCCGGAAGGTATTTCACCAGATCTGCAGCCCGAAAGGGAAAACCGCACGGTTGATATTATTTACGATCTCGATGAAACACAGGGAACCGATAACTTTGAATTTTCAGGTGGTTTTGGCGGGCGACAGATAGGGGTGATCCTTGCAGCGAGGGTGAATTTTAATAATTTCTCCGTTCGCAGAATGTTTGAACCAGGAGGATGGAATCCAATACCGTCGGGAGACGGTCAGCGTCTCTCACTGGGAGTACAGGTAACGGGAAGAGGTTATCAGAGTTACAGTTTCAGCTTTACCGAACCATGGCTGCGCGGAAGGCCTACATCTCTTGGAGTATCTGTATCCTACGACTTCCTGAACTACGGACGGACCAGAGCATTTGGATTTGGTGGGTTTCAGGCGCCAGACAGGCGTAATGAATTGTTTTCAGCAAGTGTAAGCCTTGGAAAAAGGTTGTCCTGGCCAGATGATTTCTTTTCTCAGAGATTGATTCTAACCTACAACCGTTTTAATGTTCTTGGGTTCAGCAACATATTTGATGATGGCAGGGCAGACCTTCTTTCACTGAGAGGCGTTATTGAAAGAAACTCGCTTGATAACCTGATTTCTCCACGTAGTGGATCTAAATTCAGCATATCCGCAGAATCAGCACTTCCGATACCGGACTTTGCACAATTCTATAAACTGCGTACCGAATATCAGCATCATCACACCATTGTTGGCAGGCTGACTCTCAGTGGTACTGCCGAGTATGGCTATATGGGATATTACAGTGACAGCAACAGGAGCAACTTTAAGCGATTCTTTATCGGTGGTACACAGATTCAGCAGCGACAGAACTTTTTAAATGACAATATCGACCTGCGGGGTTTTCCGGGTGGCTTCAACGGGGTGATATCTCCACTGGATGACAACCAGAATATGATAGGAGGGCGGGCATTCAGTAAATACTCCCTTGAGCTGAGGATACCGGCTGTGAGTTCGGAACAGATTCAGCTTATACCATATACATTTTTTGATGCTGGTAATGCATTCAACAGTTTATCAGAATTTGACCCATTCAAAGTGAAACGTGCGGTTGGGTTTGGGGCAAGAATCTTTTTACCAATCCTTGGCTTGGTAGACCTTAGTTATGGATACAGGCTCGACGGAACACCAGCCTCAACTGAAGGTCCGGGATTGCGTCCGGGAGAATGGGAATTCCTGTTTAATATCGGCGCACCATTTTAATGAGATGTGAGTCTTGAGTCTTGAGAAAACCATCTCACGACTCAGGACTCAAGAATCAAGACTAAAAAAAGTGGCAATAAAACTTATATACTTCACATTCTTGATTTCTCTGTGTATCGCTGAGGCTGGCACTGCTCAAAACCAGAGAATCGGCTTTATTGATTCTGACATCATTATGCAGAATATGCCGGAGTATAGTGGTATAGAACAAAGGTTAGGCCTGTTGAGCGAGAATTGGAGGCAGGAAATACGTGATATGGAGAACGAAATCACAGAACTTGAACGGGATTTCGAGGCCAGGGAGATTCTCTTTACCACAGAAATTCGTGAGCAGCGCCTTGCCGATATCAATCGAAAAAAAACGGAATTGGAACGTTTTATTGAAGATAAGTTTGGCCCGAGGGGAGAATACTTTACAAGACAAAAAGAATTATTGCAACCTATACAAAGAATGGTTTTTGATGCGTTAACACGCATAGCATCACGTGATGGCTTCGATTTCGTTTTTGACCGGGCAGATGGAACAAGATTTTTATTTGCCCGCCAGGAATGGAACTTAACGGAAGAAGTGATGTTAGAATTGGGTATAGATATTTCAAGAAATTGACATTTAAAAATCTTATTTTTGGAGCTTAATTAATTTTAGATACATGAAAAAAATAATCACACTAACCCTGTTTCTGTTGATTCCGGTTTTAGCATCAGCTCAGCTTAAGGTTGGAATCATGAGTCCGGATGCAGTACTTGATGCCATGCCGGAAGCGGCTCAGGTTCAATCAGAATTGGAAAATTTTATTCAGCAAAGACAAAATTCTTTTCAGGCCCGTTACCAGGAATGGATTGCCGACCTAACAGCTTATGCCGAGCTCATGGATAGCGGAAATCTCAGTGACACTGAGCAGAGGCGCCGGGAAGAAGCACTTGCAGAACAACAGGAAGAACTGAACAGTCTCCAGCAGCGAATTGAACGTCAGATTCAGCAGCGACAGGCTGAACTTTTTAATCCATTGCTGGTAAGAGTAGAAGAAGCTATGGCAGAAGTTTCAGAAGAGCTTGGCCTGGATTTTGTATTAAACAGATCTTCAAACACCGGCGACCCAATTGTTTACTATGCATCCCAGCGGGCAGCAGATATTACAGAACGCGTAATTCAAAAACTCACACAAAACTAATTCGATAAGCGATACAAATTCTACCATTATGAAAAAATTAAGCACATTTGGTTTCATACTTCTTTTGGCAATCACTGCACTGATGTCTGCCCCTGAAGTTAAAGCCCAGGATATGAAAATTGGTTTTGTAGAGCCAAGAGCGATTCTGGAGCGTATGCCGGAAATGAGGGCTGTTCAGCAGCGCCTGCAAAACTTTCAGGAACGAAAGATTAACGAGTTGATCGAAAAAGAAAGAGAGCTTCAGACAGAAATTGAACTCTACCAGCAAAAAGTTGGTGTGATTTCAGAGCAGGCTCGCCAGAGTGAAGAAGAAAGATTAACCCGGCTTGATCAGGAATTCCGCCAAATGCAAGGGCAGGCACAGCAGGAACTTGAGCAGCAAAGAGCCCGTTTGATGGCACCTCTGCTTGAACAGATTCAGCAATCCATAAATAACGTAGCTGCACGCAGAGGCCTTGATTATGTTTTGAACACCACAACTTCAACCGGTGATGTAATTATTCTATATGTATCTCCTCAGGTACAGGCAGAATATGATATTACATCGGAAGTAATGGCAGATCTGGATATCTGATTTGAGCGATCAGTTATTAATGTTATTCCTAAAAAGGCGGTTAAATACTTAACCGCCTTTTTTTTGGGCTTTACTTTTTCCGTGTGATAATGGCAGATAGAATAAAATAATAGAGTGGATAGTAAAGTGATGCAATAGAGAGCCATAACGGAGTCTCTTGCAGCTGCCATAACATGGTAATAATCATAAAAAAGTAGGGCACACTCAGCAGTAACGTTGTTTTTTGCATAGTTTTGGTACGGCTGGGGTATATGAATTTTAACGGCGCAAAAATTAATGCTGAACAGAGAATTAGAATCGCAGATGAGAGCATGGGATCAAACTCAAACAGCCAGAAATAGAATACCAGAAAATTCCAATATGATGGAAACCCAAGGAAATAATGGTCGCTGGTTTTAGCCTGCGTGTGGCTGAATCCAAATAAGCTGGTAATCAAAACTACAGCACATACCAAAAAATGGATATCGAGAAAATACCATGCCCAGAAAATGGGTGCAAAAACCCAGGTTACATAATCAACAAGATTGTCGATCAATCCGCCATCAGTATTGGGTGCATGTGTCTTAACATCTGCTTTGCGGGCGAGTGTACCGTCTATGAAATCGATAACAGCCGTTAAAGCGAGTACTCTCATCGCATTGCCGGCATCACCTTTTACAATTAAAACAATAGACCAAAACGCAAGTACAATCCCCGAAGCCGTAAGCAGATGAACTGCCATGGCTAAAGTCTTTTTATACATCTAACAGGCTACAATAATTAATATATAACGAGGAAAGGTACGCATGGTTTTGCCAAGATGCTTCAGCTTTTTTTTAAAAGTGAAAAGCTGGAGCGAGAGCGTAAGCCCCGGCAGCCGTGTCGGTGTGAAAAGAAATTACCTTACATTGCGAATCCTGTTTCTTATGTAATCGTGAAATATATAACCGCCCAGATTATTCAGTGAGGCAAAATAAGCTCTTCCTTTGTTCGCTTCTGTGAATTCATGTACGAAATTTTGCAGGTAGGGGTCACTCGCAATCATAAATGTGGTGATATCGATCTGATCCCGCCGGCATTTCACGGCTTCATCAAGCACTTTGTTGACGATCTTGCGATCCAGTCCAAAACTGTTTTTATAGAGCTTTCCATTTTCAAACATGCAAGATGGCTTTCCATCGGTAATCATAAATATTTGCTTGTTCGAAAACTTCTTTCTTTGCAGGATATGGCGGGCAACCTGCAGGCCGCGAAGCGTATTAGTGTGGTAGGGCCCTACTTTCAGATATGGGAGATCTTTGATTTCGATTTGCCACGCATCATTTCCAAATGCTACAATGTCGAGCGAATCTTTGGCATAATTATTCATAATGAGTTCGGAGAGGGCCATTGCAACTTTTTTGGCTGGTGTGATTCGGTCTTCACCATATAGTATCATAGAATGGCTGAGGTCTATCAGTAGTACCGTAGATACGGAAGTATAATGGTCGCTATCATGCACGCTCAGATCATCTTCGCGAAGCTGAAACTGATCAATATTACTGTGCTTTAACATATTGAGAATAGTTCCTGTACTGTCTATATGTGAGATATCCTCACCCGGCTTCCATAAACGGGTTTCCGGTTGCCGTTCAAGGCCTTTGCCGCTATGTACGGTTTTGTGATCGCCAGCAGCACCTTTCCGAAGCTGACTGAATATTTCTTCGAGGGCTTTTTTCCGAATACTGCGGTTGGTTTTTGCAGTTGGCATCATTACCGATTGCTCATCATCATAACTTATGTAACCACGCTCTTGCAACTCTTCAATAAAATCGCCTATCCCATAACCATCTTCAAATTGAGCAGTTATGTTGTATTCTTTATCGATTTGATTCATCCACCGAAGTGCCTGGGAAACATCCCCTCCAGAGATGGTTAGCAGCTCCTGGAAAAGATCCCATAATGTATCAAATGCTGATCGGCCTTTCTTGCCGAACCGATCATTCCATTCAGAATAGACAAAATGCATGACGTTTTGATTGGTGCAAATTCTTTACATTATAACCCATGATTGGTTAAAATCATTGCATCTGTGAAATATTTTCTTGAACATTTGCCTCAGTTTTTATCTTTATGAAGAACAGGTATCATTATGAAACAACTTTATGGACGCAGGGCTTTAAGAGAGTTATGGGTCTTGATGAAGTTGGCAGGGGTTGTCTTAGCGGGCCAGTTGTGGCGGCAGGAGTGATTCTTAAGCCGGGTGAAATACTTGATGAACGGGTTGCCGACAGCAAGTCCATCGATCTGAAAACAAGGGAAGAGTTAGCAGCAATGATTAAAGCGAAGGCTCTCTTCTGGGCTGTAAAAGAATGCTCACCTGTAGAAGTGGATCAGTTAAATATTCTGAAAGCATCTTTTAAAGCGATGCTCAAATGTGCCGAAGAAGTGAATGCAGACCCAGACTACCTTCTTGTAGATGGCAATCGATTCACATCTACAGTGTTGCCCTATAGTTGTATCGTAAAAGGGGATGACCGGTCTGTATCCATAGCTTCTGCTTCCATACTTGCCAAAGTTTACAGAGATTCACTGATGAAAAAGCTTCATAATGAATACCCGCAATATGGCTGGGATAAAAATGTAGGATATCCAACCAAAATCCATTATGATGCGCTGGTTAAATACGGATATACGAAATATCACAGAAAGAGCTTTTCACTGCGCACTGGTAAAGTATTCGGATCTGACTGATTTTTAAAAGTGAAAAGTGAAAAGTGAAAAGTGAAAAGTGAAAAGCTGAAGCGGAGCGTAAGCCCCGACAGCCGTGTCGGGGTGAAAACTGTCTCCTGTTTTGCGCAACACACGATCCACTTTCAGGACAGATTATGGCGGCTATGGGGCAGTCTGTTGTATTTATAGGCTTTAGAAGGCTGCCCAGAATGGATCCCTTCAGGATAAGTCTTATATAACACAGCTTGGTGCACTCGTCTCAGGTTGTCCGTATAGGTTCATTTGATATACGATATTTCCCATCGGGATCCCTGCGGGGCGATATCCGTTTGCAGATATGCGAAGTACCACAGATTGTTAAATCCACTTAAACCTCAAACCTCAAACCTTAAACCTTAAACCTCAAACCTTAAACCTTGAACCTTAAACCTGCTACCCTGAACTCAGCGATATATACTGAAGGTTCGTTTGTTGAAGTCGAGATTCAGGCAAATTGCCAGCATAACCGTATTCGTCAAAAAAGCTGTACCTCCGTAACTGATAAAGGGGAGCGGAATACCAATAATCGGCAATACAGCCGTGGCGCTTCCAATATTTATGATAAAATGTACAAAGTAAACAAACGTGACACTTACAATAACAAGCTGTGCAAAGGGATGTTTTTGATTTGATGCCATGTTCAACAGCTTCAAAAACAGAAAAATATAGAGCAGCAAAACAATTGATGAGCCGATAAACCCGAACTCCTCGCCTACTACACAAAATATGAAATCGGTCCACTGTTCAGGTAAAAATCGAAGTTGTGTTTGAGTGCCTTCCATGAAACCTTTCCCCTGTAGCCCACCGGAGCCAATGGCAGTTTTTGCCTGCAGAACATTCCATCCTGAGCCAAGGGGATCAAGCTGTGGATTGGTGAAGGCTTCAATTCGTGCCCGCTGATGTGGCTGCAAAACATGATGGAGCGCTACTTCTGTGCCAATAATTACAAGCAGTCCGAATACCAGTGATGTTACAGTTAACCAGGTTCGTCTTTGAAGGAAAAAAATAAATATCGTAATGATGAGTGCTGCTAAAATTCCCCATTTCCAATTTAAAACTGTAAAATAACCAACAAGGGCAGGGGAGACCATCAAAAGCGATATTCCGTATGGCAAACCTGACCAAAACAAAACAATTGGCAAAATCCCTACGTATACAATAGCAACTCCGGCTTCATTCTGTAATATCAGTAAAACAGCAGGAAGGGCGAAAATGAGTACAGTAATAATTGCGGTTTTCAGGTTTTCAGCAGAAATATTTCTTCTGCTTGTGAGGTAACTCGCGGCAGCAAGAATAGTAGTAAGTTTGGTAACTTCTCCTGTTTGAAAATTAATTGGCCCGATGCGTAGCCAGCTTCTTGATCCACTCACTTCAACTCCAAAAAAGATAGTTATGACCATCAGGACTATCGAAATGGCATAAAAAAAGTATGCTCCTTCCTGGAAGATTCGTGGAGAAAGAAATTGTATAGAAATCAGTGCCACTGCAGATATGGCAACCCATAAAGCCTGACGGAAGAAATTATCCTGGATGTAGGAGGGCAGGAACTGGGCAACAGGCCCTTGTGTGGCACTGTAAATGGCTGTTAAACCTATACTGAAAAGGCCGATCCAAATAAATATAATGCTCCAGCTAAATTCTCTTTTATCATTCATTTTCAGTCGATAGTGCTGAAGCGATTCGCGGCCTGAAATTCATTACATGGTTATATATGTGGTCACGCTTGATCTCGCCGGTCAAATATTTTTCTATGAGTAGAGAAGCAACAGGAGTTGCTGAAACAGAACCAAAACCGGAGTTTTCCATCAATACCGCTATTGCAATCTGTGGATTATCAGCGGGGGCATATGCGATAAACCACCCGTGATTTTCACCATGTGGATTCTGAGCTGTACCCGTTTTCCCGGCAATTTGTATTTCAGGAATATGACCGAAGTATCGGGAACCACCTTCCATAAGTGCATTTACCATAGATTGATTGATTTCACTCAGATAAGCTGGCTGTATCCATTCTATTTTTTCGATTACCGGATTCGTATATCGAATCTCTCCATTTGATTCTCTAACTCCGCTAACAATATGAGGTTGTACCCGATACCCTCCATTTGCCAGTGATGCCGTGGCCACGGCCATTTGCAATGGCGATACAGACACCATACCCTGCCCTACACCCAGGCTCATAAGGTCGCCAATACCCCATCGGCGTTCACCAAATGTACGATTCATATAAGTGCTGTCTGGTATAATACCGGATCTTTCGAATGGCAGGTCAACATAATTTATCGGCCCCATCCCGAAATCCTGAATCAGGGATGACCATGTATTAAGTTGTCCGCGTGATGCAATTCTATCCATCATCCAGAAGAAGTAGGTATTGCTGGATTTGGCAATAGCACGTTCGAGGTTATAATTTCCGGGGTCGGCAAGGTCGCCATATCGCCTCCCGCGGAAATAAAATCCTGGATTATACACTTGGGTTTGAGGAGTAATGAGTCCCATATGCAGGCCAATAATTCCCATAAATGGCTTGAATGTGGACCCGGGTGGCTGTCGGGAGGAAATGGCACGGTTAAATAAAGGACGGGCTGGGTCGGTATTTAATTCGCGCCAATAGTTAATATCAATTCGGCCTGATAATTTGGATAATTCATATTGTGGAGCACTTACCATGGCAATGATGCCCCCTGTATGGGGATCAATTGCCACCAGGCCTCCCTGCTTATTCTGCATCAGCTCTTCAGCAAGTGCCTGAACTCCGGCATCCAGTGTTGTGATCAGGTCGGAGCCTTTCACAGGTGCAATATTTAAAGCACCATCATTATACAGGCCAAGTGCCTGGCCAAAAGCATTGACCCGTATATATTCTGTACCTCGTTCACCCCTGAGATAGTTTTCATAAATACGCTCAATACCGCTTTTTCCGATATGATCTCCCATCCGAATATAGTCTGATGCCTGAAGCTCCTCGGGACTGGCCTCTCTGAGGTATCCAAAAACGTGTGAAGCGTTCACATCAGTTGGGTAAGAGCGCTTGCTTTCAATGGTATGCCCAATTCCGGGTAACTGCCACAGGTTTTCCTGAATTGCGGAGAATACTTCGAATGATACCTCAGTAAATAATCTTGATGTGCGGTGCCATGAATACTGCTGGGCCTCTCTGATTCTTTGTTGAACGAACTCTTCATCAACCTGTAGAATAGAAGCAAGTGTCGAAATTTTGTTCGGATTAAATTTTGCCGGAGTAATTGTAATGGTATAAATTGGCCTGTTTTCCACCAGGATAGTGCCATTTCTGTCGTAAATTAGTCCTCTCGCCGGATTTACCAGCTCCATTCTGAGTGAATTTTGCATACTCAGCGGAGAATAGGTCTCATAGTCGATTATTTGCAGTTGTACAATCCTGCCCATCATAACCATGAAGCCAAGAATTACTATTCCCTGCAGGATGCGAATTGCCGTCTGGCTTTTATCTTTTTGCCTGTTTGACATCTCTAAATAGTGATATGTAAATACAGCTGACTTTCAGCTGTATAATTTAACAAATATGCTGATTCAATGAACGGTCGGATATAGAATCATAACTGGTTTTAGGTCAACGTATAGAATTTATATATCATCTTTTACCAGATGAAGAAAACTGCCTAAAAATGCTGTAAATATGGTTCCGGCAATAAGCAAGCTCCATACCATATACCCTGAGGAATATAATTCCGAAAAATGGCTTACCCCAAAAAAAATAAGGTTATGAATAAAAGATGAGAATAGAATCACCAAAAATACCTGCCAGTAGATAAACCTGGAGTGTGAGATTCTGTTCAAATAACCATATAACATGAGTATAAGCAGTGTTTTTGAGAACATGTTCAATCCCCAGAGATCTATCATTGCATCCTGCAGAAGGCCAAGAAATGCGGCGTAAATCAGACAGTCCCGTCTTGGTTTTCTGAGGCATAACCAGAGCAAAAACAAAAGAACAAGATCAGCCTCGCCTCCGAATATTGTGAGATGCCGTAGAAGAACAACCTGTATGGCTACTATTCCTATTCCATAAAGAAAGATTCGGATATTTTCAGACCTGATCAAAATAGCTCGTTTTGTTCATTAATCAGGTTGGTGATGGAAGTATCCGGCAAAAACTCCATAATAAATGCTTCAGCAAGTGAATTCAAATCTACATACGACTTCAGGTAGATCGTTTGGGTCTGTACGCCAATTCCCGGTTCCACATTTGTAACTTCGCCAACCGGAATTCCCTCAGGAAATTGATTGCTTGCGCCGGAAGTCTGAATCACATATCCGGGTTCTACTAAAACGGTTTCAGGTACATATTGCATAAGAAGTTCAGACGGAGATGTTGCAGGCCATGAAACAATTCCATAGGCCCTGCTACCCTGAATTTGAGCGCTAACCCTGAACATGGAATTTGAATAAGGCAATACCTGAGAAAAGTTACGTGATGTTAATATAACCTGTCCTATTAAACCGTCAGAATTAATGACCGGCATTCCCACTTTTACACCCTGATTTGTACCTGCATTAACGGTAATCGAACTGTTCATACTGGTTAAATCTTTGGCTACAACTCTTACCGGTATTAATGGATGTGCACTTTCCTCCCTAAAGTCGAGCAAACTTCTCAATACGCGGTTTTGCTGTTCTGCGGAACGTAATCTGCTCAATTCATCCTGAAGTAAGATGTTTTGACGGTGGAGGTAATTATTAGTAGAAACGGCTTGTCGATAAATCCTGATATTGGATAGAGGTTGTTCAAGATAACTGAGAATAGTTACAGACATCTTTCTCATATTCTGCAGGCCACCATCATGCCTGTTTACCATCAAGGCTATGGCAAATACTAAAATAAATGCAGTTAAGATATAATCTTGAACATCAGTGAATCGTCGCATTCACAGCTATACAGGTTTTCAGGTAATTACGGTTTTGTAGTAATTCAGATCTTCGAGTATTTCTCCGGTTCCCCGAACCACTGCAGTTAGGGGATCTTCTGCTATATGAACCGGAAGATCCGTTGTTTCCATGATCAGTTTATCAAGGTTTTTTAATAACGCACCGCCACCTGTTAACATGATACCCCTGTCAAGAATATCTGCAGAAAGCTCTGGTGGAGTCTGTTCAAGTGATTTGGTAATGGCTTCTACAATTGTGTTTACTGATTCGGATATAGCTTCCCGAACATCTTTTGAAGTAACTTGCCGGGTTCTTGGCACACCATTAACCAGGTCGCGTCCTTTGGTAATCATCTCAAGTTCTTCGTCGAGTGGTGCAGCAGATCCAATCTCACATTTAATTTTTTCCGATGTACGTTCGCCGATCAGCAGATTATGGTTGCGTCTGAAATAATTCACAATATCTTCGTTGAGCTCATCTCCCCCCAATCTCACAGATTGTTCATGAACAATTCCGGACAAGGCAATCACAGCGATTTCTGTTGTACCGCCTCCGATATCCACAATCATATTACCAACCGGCTCGTGTACATTAAGGCCAATACCAATCGCTGCGGCCATTGGTTCGTCGACAAGATAAACTTCTTTTGCCCCAGCATGTTCAGCACTGTCACGTACTGCCCTCCTTTCCACTTCAGTGATACCGCTGGGTACACAAACAACCATTTGCCTTGTTGTGGAGTACCACTTCATCTTAACTTTTTTGATCATATCACGGATCATCAGCTCAGCCACTTCAAAGTCGGCGATTACCCCATCGCGAAGCGGACGGACAGTGCGGATATTGCCATGTGTTTTTTCGTGCATCAAACGTGCTTCATGTCCGGTTGCTACCGGTTCATTCCGGTTATTCAATGCCACAATCGAAGGTTCATTCAGTACTATTCCCTGGCCGCGTGCATATACAAGAGTATTGGCAGTGCCAAGGTCAATTGCGATATCGGTATAGAGAAAATCGAAAAGTCCGCTTTTCTTCTGGTTTTTTTTACTTCTTTTAGTTGTTTTAATATAGGTATCGGACATTATTAGATATGCTTTTCAAAATTTTGGCAGACAAACTCAAAAATACATTATTGCCTGTCTATTTGCGAACATTTTTGTATTGTTATTGGAGATGTTTTATTAGTGTTTAAAGTGGCGTATGTTTGTAAAAACCATTGCCATATTGTGCTCATTTGCGGCATCAATAACATCTGAATCGCGAACACTGCCACCTGGTTGTATGATTGCGGTTGCACCTGATTGAGCGGCAGCAATCACTCCGTCGGGGAACGGGAAAAATGCATCAGATGCTACCACGCTTCCCTTCAGTGATAAATCAGAATTCATAGCCTTTCGTACTGCAATCACTGAACTTTCAACCCTGCTGGTTTGTCCGGTTCCAATACCACATGTAGCACGGTTTTTTGCATAAACTATGGCATTCGATTTTACATGTTTCACAACTTTCCATGCAAACATCATATCGTACAGCTCGTCTTCATTTGGTTCACGCTTTGTAACGATTTCAAGGTTCTCCGGGGCGATCATGGCATGATCTGCCTGTTGATACAGAGTTCCTCCAAAAATCGAACGAATTCTGTATTCTGATTTACCGGCAGGATATTTTTTAATCCTTACAAGGCGCCTGTTCTTTTTCTCCTGAAGAAACTCAATCACATCTTCTTCATAACCAGGAGCCAGAATAATTTCAGTAAAAATCGAGTCGACCGATTTCGCCGTAGGTAAATCCAGTGGCTTGTTTACGATCACTATACCCCCGAATGGTGATACTTTATCAGTGGCAAAAGCCCTTTTATAGGCATCACTTAATGTATTTGCTGCAGCTACTCCACATGGTACCGTATGTTTGAAAATTGCAACAGTAGGGGCGTCGTCTTTAAAGTCTGCCATTAATTCAAGTGCACTATCGATATCGAGATAGTTGTTGTAACTGAGCTCTTTACCGTGGAAGCAGTCTATAAATTCAGATTGTGCACCATAAACGGATGCTAACTGATGAGGGTTTTCACCATACCGTAGCTCACCGGATTTAGGGGTGGATAACAATAGATGATTTGGCAGTTCAAGGCCTTCATATTGGCTAAAATAACTGGCGATAAGGGTATCATAATCGGCAGTGTGCTCAAACGCCTGCCGCGCAAGGGTTCGCCTGGTTTCAAATGATACCGACTTATCAGGATCAAATTCTGTGATAAAATTTTGATATTGGTGAGGGGATGTCAAAATACAAACATGTGCAAAATTTTTAGCGGCAGCCCTCACCATAGTTGGACCGCCAATATCAATATTTTCTATGGCTTCCTCAGGTGTTACATCTGCCTTTTCTATGGTTTTTTTAAATGGATAAAGATTTACAATAACCAGTTCAATAGGTTTAATATTAAGTGAGTTCAGCTCGTTAATATCATTTTCATAGCTTGTTCTGGCCAGAATACCACCATGAATGCCTGGATGAAGAGTTTTTAACCTGCCTCCCAGGCATTCAGGAAAACCAGTGAGCTCGCTGACATCGGTTACCGGGATACCATTTTTTTTCAAGACAGCTGCTGTACCACCGGTACTGATGATTTCTACGCCATGCCGGTAAAGTTTTTCGGCCAGTTCAGAAATTCCGTTTTTATCTGATACAGATAGCAGAGCTCTCTTTATTTTTAATGGTTTTTCAGAAATTGGGGTAACAGGTTTTAATGACACTAATTCAGTTAGTTTTGTTAATCAGGTTGTTTATTACTGACGGAAGCAATTCATGTTCCGCCTTTAAAACACGTTTTGCTAAACTTTCGGGCGAATCGGAAGCGAATACGGGAACTTCTATTTGTTCGATAATCTGTCCACAATCATATTCATTATCAACGAAATGAACAGTGCATCCGGTAACAGCGTCACCGGATTCCAGGACTGCTTTGTGAACTCGTAGCCCATAAAAACCCTTCCCGCCAAATTTTGGCAATAAAGCCGGATGAATATTAATGATCTTATCCGGGTAAGCCGAAACTATTTCCGAAGGGATTTTTTTTAAAAATCCGGCAAGTATGATCAGGTCTGGCTGCCATTGATGTAATAGTTCAGCAAGACGTTTTGCGAAAAGTTCATCATCAGAAACCTGAACCACTTGAAAAGGTATCCGATTTTTTATTGCCCGGTCAATGGCACCGATTTTATCACGATTTGTGATTAAACCTGCAATTTCAACGTTTAATTTTTTTTGCTTTACAGCATCAATAATAGCCTGAAAGTTACTTCCGGAACCGGAAGCAAATACTACAAGTTTTTTCACCCTTTAGATTGCTTGCGAAATTTAGCTCGCACAAAGATAGTGAAATACAGCGGTTTTATTAGAATGATTTCGGTACTTTGATGAATTATTTTTGAGCTGGAATGATGTTTTTGGTTGAATCGCTTCCACCTTTCAAAACATGATAATTGTTGAAGCTCCAGGAAACCTGATTGATTGTAATTTTTATGACAGTGGCAATGGGTATAGCCACCAGCATGCCAAGCATACCGGCTGTTTGAGCTCCGATCATGATTATGAATAGTATTGCTACAGGATGAATGTCTGCCGACCTTGAAAAGATTAAAGGTTGAAATACCACGTTATCCAGGATTTGTGTGAGCATCACAGCAAGAATGCATGCGATTACAAGTGAAAAGTCACCGGTTTCGATGATTGCAATCACAATGGAGAGAAGATAACCGATAATGGGCCCGAAATAGGGAATCGAATTGGCAACACCAATAGCTATACCGACAGCACCCGCATTATTCAATCCTGCAACAGAAAGTGCCAGCCAGGAAACGATACCCACCAGGGTACACTGAACAAGTACACTTCTGAAATAGTGGCCAAGCCGTGTTTCAATTTTATCAACAAGGCTTAGTATGGTTTCAAAATATTTATTTGGCACGAGTTGGAGGATATCTCGGCGAATTTTGTGGCCGTCTTTCAGGAAAAAGAAAGTCGCAAAAGGTATCACCAGAAAAGCTGCGAACAGGTTTGTGAAGATGCCAATCATATTGCCAATGATGTCGGATACTCTGCCAAAATCAAAGAAGTTCTCAACAAAGACAGCAACATTATCCCGCAAATATCCCTGGGGGATAAAATCAAAGTTTGATCGAAGTAAAATCTCAATCTGATTTGCAATGATGATCAGGTTTTCAGCATGTAACTGCCTGGTTAAAACAGCCATCCGGCTAGCCACAATCGGAATGATACTGGTTGAGATCCAGATAACAATCAGAAGTACAGTTGCAAGAACGATGGAAATTGACAATGTACGGTCTATTCCTGCTGCCTGCATCCGGTTTACTATAGGATCCAGCAAATAGCTAAAAATTAATGCAATTAACGCATAAATCGCGAGATTACTGTAGTAGTAAATGATAAGGATTACGAGTATCAGCCCGGCAAGAAATAAGGCTGATTTTACAATTTTTTCTAAAGTTAAATTTTTAAACATCTAATTCAGCCGTTATTATTGGCAGAGAATCAAGAATATCTGAGCCCCTGAATCCTCTTGCTGACAGAAATCGATAAATTTTTTGTTTTCGCTTTTCGGGGTCAATTTCCCTGAGAAAGTGTTTCTTTCTCTTTAACGCCAAATCTACACAAATTTGTTTTTGTGGTAAATGGTATGTAACTTTTTTTATCGTTTTCTGAATGGTTACCTGGTTAATCCCTTTCTGATATAATGCAGCTTCAATTTTTTTAGGCCCCCACAAATAAATATTTGCTTTTTCCATACTGTATTTCAGGGCAAATTCTGCATCATTGAGATACTGTTTTTGATGAAGTTCGCCTATTAATTGGTCAATAACTAAATCTTTTACTCCCTTTTTGCTGAGTTTTTGACGTATTTCATGAGAAGTATGATCACGGCGGCCAAGATATCTGAGACAAATGGATTTTGCCGTTTCAATCTCTTCTGATTGTAAGATTTGTTTAAATAAAAAAGGCGTTAGTTCAACGCCTTTTTTTAGAGAAAAATCTGCCAGTGTTTTTTCACTTATTCCCGCAAGAAACAGATCTTCATTAAAGAGTGAATATCTATTTTTATTCTTCTTCTGAATTTTTATATCCGTTATTATCAATGGAAGTTTATCCTGAACAAGATCCGGTTCTTTGGTTACACCTTCCGGGATTGTACGGTTATTCATCAGCCTCTACAAGTTCAGATTCTCCTTTGGTTTTTGCATTTAATTCAGGTTTATCGGACGGCATCAGTTTTTCTCTCACTGTAGCTTCAATTTTGTCGCATAACTCCTTGTCTTCTTCAAGGAACTGTATGGCAGCGTCTGTACCCTGGCCAATCGGTTCACCATCATAACGGTACCAGCTCCCTCTTTTCTCGATAATGTCATACTCAACAGCCAGGTCCAGAATTTCGGAAATCCGAGAAATTCCCTGGCCATAAAGGATATTGAATTCAACAACCTTAAATGGTGGTGCTACTTTGTTTTTGGCAATTTTTACTTTGGTTCGGTTACCCAGTACTTCTTCTCCTTTTTTAATAGATCCGATCCTCCGGATATCTATCCGGACGGAGGAATAGAATTTGAGTGCCCGGCCACCTGTGGTAGTTTCCGGATTACCAAACATAACCCCGATTTTTTCACGAACCTGGTTTATGAAAACACAGGCCGTACGGGTTTTGCTAACCACACCGGTAATTTTTCTGAGCGCCTGCGACATCAACCGTGCCTGGAGGCCCATATGTGAATCACCCATTTCACCTTCAAGCTCGGCACGTGGCACCAAAGCTGCAACGGAGTCTACCACAATCACATCAAGCGCTCCTGAACGGATGAGGGTTTCAGTAATTTCCAGGGCCTGTTCACCGCTGTCGGGCTGCGAAACAAGGAGTTCATCCGTATTGATGCCAAGTGCACGGGCATATTTTGGGTCAAAAGCATGTTCAGCATCAATGAATGCGGCATAACCTCCTGCTTTTTGTGCTTCAGCAATCACCTGCAATGCCAGCGTTGTTTTTCCACTTGCCTCAGGGCCGTAGATCTCTGTAATTCGTCCGCGCGGAATTCCATTCACGCCAAGTGCATAATCAACCATGATGGAGCCGGTAGAAATTGTGGCAACTTCATTTGCAGCGTGGTCGCCCAGCCGCATCACCGTTCCTTTTCCATGTTGCTTTTCTATCTGCCCAATCGCAATGTCTATTGCCTTTTTTCTGTCATCTTTGGAAGCTGCCATAATATTGGAAATGAGTTAGTTTCAATTGATTTATATGATAATAGTGAATGAATGTGACAACATTATGTCATGGTTGTTGTCGGTAAAAATAATTTTTCTCTTTTTTAACAAGGCCGGGATTTATTCAAGAAATTATTATCTCTTAAGTGAGTCAGCATAATCGAATATATGTATAAGATATGTACGAATCAAATCTGGAATATACCCTTTCTGATAAGTATGATCCTTATTTTGAGAAAACCTTACAAAATATTTTTAGAATTCCTGCAATTATTTATGTTTTTCTGCCATCTGCCATCTGCCATATAAATTATCCGAATCTCTTTCCGGTGGTTGTTCAAATGGCGGATAAACACCTGAACAATTCCCTGATCACCTTCTCACACTGCTGCGAAGTCGTATAAGGTGCAGGGCCGATCCGAATAATCTGGTCTCTTGCATCGGTAAAAATTTCCTCTTCAAGCAGCATTTCCCGCAATTTGCGAGCATGTATTGACTGAAGCGACAAAAATCCGCCAGTCTCTTCATTCGGCCGCTTGTTGGCATGTTCAATATCTGAACCATGATAGTTGGCTTCATCAAAAAGATCTCTCAGATAGGATATCTGAGATGAATATTGATGGTATAATACATCAGGTGTAAGGCCCATACCGTGAAAAAATTGAGCGACAGAGGCTGCCCGGTATTGTGATATTGGATCGTATGTTCCGGTTGCAAATTTTTGGTCATTGTCATCAAATTGTACCGTCTCACTATTCCTTGGCTGATCAAGCTGCTGAAATGCCGAAAACCACCCGGTAATAACAGGTTTCAATTCACAGTTTTCAGGATATCTGAGAAAACAGTTAGCCTCACCCCACTGCAGATATTTGTAACCTCCGATCAGGAGATAGACATGTTCCATATTTTCTTTTTTCAGAGACAAGGGTACTACATTGGTACCGTGGTAATCATCGATCAGAACCGGAATTCCTGCATGCTTTGCAAACTGAGCAATATCAGACAGCCTGGTATTGATTTCCGCAGTTTCGTAGTAAATCCTGGAAAGCATAATAGCCGATGTTTTATCGTCCACTTCGTGTTTTACCAACTCGTAAAGCTTATCATCATTCTGATGAGAAAGAAATTGAACATCAAGCCCGGCATCCTGAAGGCTTCGGAGCTGGCGGTACATGGAATGGAATTCTCCAGAAGTGGTTAAAATCCTGGGTTTGTTTTTCAGATCAAGAGCAGATAGCCAGGACACGAGTAATACATGGGTATTTTGCTCGCGGCAATAGTTACCGGTTGCATCATCATAAAAGTTTCGAAGATAATCTCTAAGTATTTCAGTTTTTTCGAATGCGTACTTCCATTTTTTATCCACTTGTCCGGCAACCATTTCCATATACTCATCTATTCCGTCAAATGCCGCATCGGGCCACGCCTGGTGGGAATGTCCGGTAAAAAGCAAACGGTTTGCAACGTTGAAATGAGAGTAATACGGTTGAAGTTCAAGTGCTAATTTGTCGAATTCATTCATAGTTATCCATAATCTTTTTGATGACAGCCGATAGTGTACAATAAAAGCCATAATGCCCAAATTGGGCCTGTTGTCTGAGATACGTTTAATTGAAACATTTAGTCAGCAGTTTTGTAAAAAAACTTTCGTCTATTAATTAAAATTCCCGGTTAATATATCTTTCTGCAAGCCTGCTTTCATCGACCCTTTTAAAAGCAGCAAGTTTTTCCGGATTCAGCGAAGCGATCGTCATTTCTCGTTTGCCAAGGGCTCCTTTTGCACGTGCCACGAACCAGCCGGAAGCAGCCATTGCTGCACGGGCAGAAGTGGCCGCACAGTAGGTTGACAAAACTGCATCATTTTTACACACATTCGCGAGGTTCCGGAATACATCCGCTGTCCATAAATCAGCATTCACCTCCGGGGAGAAAGCGTCATGAAAAATGCAATCTACTCTTTTATTGATGAAGACTTGTTTAAAAAATTGATCGAAATAACCGATGAAAAGGTGTAATGTAATCTGGCCTGAAATTTCTATTGCATTCAATCCTGGCTTCAGGCTGCCAAAAATATCAACCAGCAGCATTTTATTGTGATTTAAAAACGGATTATCACCAAAATCAAAATGCATGGCGGTGGTTGCATCAACGGGAAAGGCCTCTACACTGTAATAAACGGCTTTTGATTTTTGACTTGATTGATTCAGATATTCGAGTAAAAGCAGCAAGTTGAGTCCGGTGCCGAAACCGGTTTCGAAAATAACCGTTGTTTCGTTCCGGAGAATGGCATCCGGTACTCCTGGCGTCTCAAAAAAAACATGACGACTTTCAGCCACCGCACCATTTGGGTTGTGATAATGCTGTTTGAATTGGGGTGAGTAGAGGGTGGTGGAACCGTCTTTTGTAGGGGTGATTTTTAGGTGTTCTTGTGATGGAGCCATATCTAAAGATAATTCAAAAGTCGGCTTTATGTGATCACTTTTTAGTTGCCACAGGTTACACAGATTATTGCAGAGATATTCCCGTTGTATTATGAACCGGAATTTGATAAACTGGTTTATCACCCGGTAAATGAATTACGTACCTCATTGCCTTGAAAACCAAACAACAATATACTGCTATCATTGAAATCAATTATTCGCCAATCAAAACTCCCATCCTCTGAATTCGAGCATTAAGTACTATAGCACTAAATTTCTTCCGGTTTCACTGGCATGGCTGCGCCATTACCCACAACCGTCATCCATGGCCGGACTTCCCATTTTTCGATGAGGCCGTTTTTTACATAGGGATCGGCTTTTGCAAACTTTTCGGCAGCTTTAGGGGAGTCTCCGGTAAAAAGAAGATATGCTTTGTCGGCCGGATCCTGCAGTGCGCCACCTAATATCAGGTCGCCATTTTCATGAGCTGACCACGCAAGTACAAGATGCTCATTCCTGAACTGGACACGCCGTTCAAGATAATCAGGCTTTAAGTGGTAGATGAGTAGGTAGTGCATTTGTTTCAGTTATGTAATGGGTATTTCAGATCAAATATAAACATTAAAAATCGCAACTGGAATTATAATAAAGACATGGTATTTCTATTCAGGGCTGTAAATGGCTTTGCCCTGAGGGTAGATTAGGTGCTGAACCGGTTGCTGGGAACTACAGAAATACCATGTCTGGACGATCCAGCTCAGGGAATAAACCGCAGCTGGAAAACAAGTACAATAATGGAGTTGTCAAGATCCATCGGGCCGCTTTGTCCGAATGAATAATTCAGGTGTGCACGAACCAATTCAGTATTACCGTCGTATATATAACGTGTTACTCCGAAGGTGTAATTATTGTGTCCAAATCTATCGAAAGTGGTTGCCAGGCCACCCTGGCCAGGTTTTTGTACAATCTCGTCAAAACGCCCGAGTACATGCCAGTCACGAGTTATACGATATCCGAGTTCGGCATAGAAACCATGAAGTTTATATTCTCTGTCAATACCAAGGTTGATTCCACGGCTGTCGTCTTTACCGGTGAGGCTCATATATTCAATTTGTGAGAACAATCCTTCAATACCGAGATTATCGGTCACAGCCCGTAAAGACCAGGATGTTCGGTCTATATCAAATGGTCCGGTACCGGCCTGCACCACATCTCGCTGCTGGTTCGTGGCAACATGCGCGCCAAGTGTAAAGCCGTCAAATAGCTGCCAGTCTATCCGTGCGCCATAGAGTCCGCCACCGCCTTTTCGTTCTGTGATCTGTGATCCGGCATAATTAAACCGCCCGGCTCCGTTGCCAGCATGTACTCCATACCATAATCCACCATGCTGGCCATAAGCCATAATTCCAACATCCCGGAAAGCGCTATATCCCATTACATTAGAAAGTGTTGTGGTGATTGGTGCTCGTTCGTAAAAAATCAATCTTGATGATACCAGGCGCGCGGTGTCGAAAGATTGACCGGGCATCATAAACTGCCCGACACGAATATTGAACCACGGCCGGATATGTGCATCCACATGAAAATCGAGAAGTGATGGTGTTGAACCCGCAAACTCAATCCATGTGGTAGCACTGAAATTTTCGCCAATTCTTCCCCTTGCAGTAATTCTGGCCCTCCTGATTCTGAAGCCCTGTGTTTCAATGGTTTCTGAGCCTAATACCGGCACGTTGCCTTGTGATGGAGTAAGTATGTCTGTACTCTGGTTGGCAATAAACCAGTTTTGCATATAACCGCCTACATCCATTTTAATTTGGCTTTGAACAGGCTGGATATTCGCACAAAGTGTAAGCAATAGCAGAAAAGCTAAAGGAGCAGTAACTTTTTTCAACATCGTCTTGATCTCAAATTTTCAGTTCTCTGATGAGTGCTTTATCAATTTTTTTGCACTGTCCCGACTCGCGAGAGCTCATCAATGGTTTACGTTTGCAGATGAATTACATCATTTATATTAAATCATGATAACATAGAAGTATGAAAATTGGATTAAGTAATTCCCTGATTCATACGTGGTAAAAAGGCCGATATGTGATGGAATAAGGATGAGTCATCTGACGAGTTTATTCGGAAAATGGGCTAAGGTTTAAAAAATTAGATGATTCACGAACGTCTCACCTGTCTGTCCCAAAGGGGGATGACTCTCAGGTAAATCAATCATTAAATTTTTGGAGAAAGGGGCGAATATATTCTTTTTTTTACAGTGAACTACATTGATATCGGGAGAATCCTCAACGCGCCCCGCCTGGTTTTTACAACCAAAAAAACGATCTACTATGTGCGATCTTGAACCTGAAACCTGCAACCTTGAACCCATATCCCAATCCCTACAAACGCTGTCAGAAGCCGGAAACGCACCGTCATGTTGACAGGTTGTTGATACTGCTTCCATTCACTTCTGCACTTCCGTCATTTTATATATTTCAATGATTCCTTCCTTGTCCAGTTTGCCTAATGCATTTAATGGTTTTCCGGAGCCGTATACCCGGATTGCATAATCCGCAATTTCACCGAA
>PWLN01000170.1 GCA_003559375.1 Balneolaceae bacterium
GAAGGAAATATATATGTTGCTGACAGGGCCAGTAAGTATATCAAAGTATTTGATCAGGACGGCAACTATCTCCGAAGCCTGGGTGGACGTGGGCGTGGCCCCGGGGAGTTCCAGGAAATGGAATTTATGGAGTGGACACCGGAAGGTAATCTGGTTCTGATGGATCGTGGAAATATGTTATATACTGAGATTTCCACGAATGGTGAGTTTGTTGAGGCATTCCCATATAATTTTTCGAACCAGTTTTATCCAACACAGATCCATTATATAAATGGTCAAATGTTGGCTCTTTTTTTGGAATCTAATCCGCAATCTGATATACCCAGAATACAAAGAGACCTATTTCATGTGTATAGCATTGACTTTCAAGAGCCTATGTATTCTTTTTTCTCTTTTTTAGAATTAGAATTTAAGTATGGTTATCCTTGGCTCGAACTAATGATTTCCCCAGGACAATTTATCTTCACAAAAGATGAAGATAAATTCATATACTCGACCGGTATTTATAACGGCATCCTATATGTGTTTAAAAATCAAAAGTCTGGTCAATGGACATTTAATCATACTTTACAAGGTTTAGAACCATTGGATAAACCTTATGAGATTTTTTCTTCTGAATCGGAGTTCGAAGCGTTAAAGCATCTTCCCGGTGCTACATCAATATATTCTTATGAGGTATTTTGGGGAAGGGTAGCGAGCTTAAATGCCGGAATTTTTCAACTTGAGGATGGGCGTTTAGTCCATTTTTGGG
Organism: Balneolaceae bacterium; assembly: GCA_003559375.1. GTDB lineage: Bacteria > Bacteroidota > Rhodothermia > Balneolales > Balneolaceae > Rhodohalobacter. Next base: position 752 of record PWLN01000170.1, read on the forward strand.
GAGAAAGAAGAGAGAATGGGGATTTTGATTTCGATGAGTATCATTTTTTGGATCTTTATGTTCAAGTATTTAATGAAGATGGTAACATAGATGGATATGGGAAGCTCACTTCGATGAAACTGCCACATCCCTACCGGATTAGGTATCCACTTGTCAACTGGAAAGATAAAAACGATCATTTTTATATGATCGAACAAACGGTGGATGCGGTTCCGGTTATCCGGAGATTTGAACTTGAGATAGAAGAATAAAAAAATTAAGTCAAAACCTGACTGAGGCCGGAAAACGATTATGAGTGCTTCCTCCCATTCACGCTATCGAACGTTTGGGGTTACAATATCCGATATATCTCCTCATCAATTCCTTGTAAACTCACAACATACAAAACAATTACACGTACTTACGGGAAGGGAAGTCGATATCCTGTTTTCGTGCCAAACATTTGAGACGTTGAACGTTCATGCTGAACGTTATTGGCAGCGGATAAAACAACGTCAGGCTTACCATTTTAATGGCCTATTCGGCAACTTAGTTCAGTATTTTTTCAGGTATGCCTCACGATATGGCGGTATCCGGGAACCGGAGAAGGAGATGGATTTAATCCTCACTCAATTAAACGAGTTCGTGGAAACCGGGTATCTCATTTCTGAAACTGAACTAAAGCAGGAAGTCATCACGCGTGTTAATCAACAAAAACCATTCCCGGAATCCAGTGACCATGTCATTGATATTTTAGGTATACCTACAAGCGGACGGCCAAAAAGCCTGGAACAATGCCTGGTCAGTTTCCTGAAAAATTTCCAACAGCATGGCCGCAATCCGGATATTTTGATAATGGATGATTCCCGTAACAAAGAACATCAGGCAGAAAACCAAATCATTCTGAAAAAAATAAAGAAAGGGTATAGAGGGAACATTTTTTACATGACCCGCGCACAAAGGCGAAAGTATGCGATATCAGTTGCAAAAAATGCAGGCCTTTCAGCGAAAGTTATGGAATTTGGATTGATGGGGCATCCTAGCTGTAACCGTTCTGAGGGAGGATGCAGAAATACGTTTTTACTATTGTCGAGGGGGCGACTGCTTCTTCAAACCGATGATGATACCTTTTGTCAACCGGCAAAACCACCTGCAGTTCAAGAGGGAATTACCCTTACTTCAGCGGGGAGTTCCGATGCCTACTGGTTTTTTCAATCTTTCGAAGAGGCAGTTAGTCAGGTAAATATATGCGATATCGATTTTCTTTCATTGCATGAACAGATGCTTGGCAGAAAACCTGTTGATATTATATCGACATACCTGAAAGACCAAAAAGAACTGGATATTCGCACTTTAAGTTCTGTATTTCTTACTAATTTTAATAGTGATAATGCCAGAATACGTATGACCGTTCCGGGCCCTGCAGGTGATACCTGTCTTTCCAACGATTTATACCGGTTGCGTTTAGACGGGCCTTCGCTGGATCGATTACTTTTTCCTGCAGAAGAGTATCCCTGGCATTTGTCCACCCGGCAGGTAATCCGTACGGTTACAGAACCGGTAATTACCAGCTGCTGCAGATGCATCGGTATGAATTTTGCGGTTGATAACAGGAACATACTACCGCCCTTTATGCCGGTACAGGCCCGGTGCGACGGTATTTTTGGTGATTTATTGGCAGTCTGCTTTCCGGATGCGTTTTCAGGCAATATACCTTGGGTGATTCCTCATGAGCCTCCTGAAGTACGGCAACGAAATGTAAATGATATTTTCGAGTTGCTGGAAAGGATTCGGGTGAATGACATCATCTCGGCACTCATATTCAGCCAACAGCAAAAACTGAATGATGAAAATAATAGGAGTGAAGATAATCATAGAATTCTGGGCAAACAGTTAAAGGAAATTGCTGAGTTACCTGCTGATACACGCAATGAAGAAATCTCCCGGCTATATCATTCCCTCATTAGTAAACAGATCGTGATTGCAGAACAGATTCTCTCTCACAATGGAGGTCGGCCAAAATACTGGGTTGATGATATGGGCAGGTATATTGAGGTGTTAAAGAATAAAATGAGCCAGACCAATTTTTTACAACCTGTGGATATTGATAATCCAGATGCCGCCGGTCATGATTTTTGCCATATACTTTCATTATTTGGGGAATTATTGATGCACTGGCCCGATATTTATGAATCAGTTGAAATCCGTTCTTTGGAAGAGATGCCTGAATATGTGACCCATATTACCTAATCGCTGATATTAATACTAGGCATATCAACCAAAATATTTGGGATTATCCATAAGGTTTGACATGTTATTTTATAATCTCTCAAAAAGAAGGGGAAGCCAGCAAAACTAATCTTCAAATTGTTATTTCAATCCTTATAAGCATAGACTTGATTTTTATGTTATAAAGTGTAACATTTTGCCATCTCATGCATCCTGTTGTGTAAAGGAATATTCCATCAGTTTTTGACATTCAGGCCAGAGAGACGGAAAGAAACCGGCC
>PWLN01000112.1 GCA_003559375.1 Balneolaceae bacterium
GGCTATTGAGGAGCCGCCCCTTCGGGGCTGCGGGTACATTGCGCGGCGAGATTCTCTTCTAGCGTTCGGAACGCTAACTCTTTTCTCGTAGCCCCGTAGGGGCGGCTCCTCAATAGCCACGGGCTTTAGCCCGTGGGTACAATGCTGTGCGGCGAACGTTTCTCACAAGCGCCTTGGAGGTCGGAACAGTGGCGCACACCTACGTCAAGTTCTACGCCCACATCATCTTTGCCACCCACTCGCGCACGCCGTGGCTACGTGACTCGACCATCCGCGTGCGAGCCCATGAACACCTGCGCGCCGTTGGCTCGCAATACAAGATTCCGGTGCTTTCCGTGGGCGGTTGGGTCGACCATGTGCATCTCCTGATAGGGTTGCCGAAAACGCAGTCCCTTTCGGATTGCGTCCGCATTCTGAAATCCAATTCGTCTCGACGAGTCCGTGATGAGGGCCAGCGCGACTTTGCCTGGCAAGTTGGATTTAGTGCCTTTTCTGTAAGTGAGTCAATTCGCCCGAAGGTGACTCGCTACATTGAGCGTCAAGAGATACATCACGGCAACATTCCGGCCTTTGACTTCCTCGCGGAATTGCAGATGTTTGCCCGTTTGCACGGTGATGACGACGCGGATGTGATGCAAGTGGAATGAGCCGCGCGTCGGGCCACGGGGACCACGGGCTGAAGCCCGTGGCTATTAGGAAGCCGCCCCTTCGGGGCTGCGAGAATGTGAACACGAGCTTGCACGTGATGACGGCGCGGGTGTGATGCAAGGGGGACCACGGGCTGAAGCCCGTGGCTATTGAGGAGCCGCCCCTGCGGGGCTGCGGGAATGCGCGAACAACACGTCTGCGCCGCCGCTTGGGCGGGTTAGGCCGAGGGCGTCGTAGACCTCGGCGGCGTCTAGCGGCAAGCCGATGCGGGCGGCGCGTTCAATGATCTCCATGGCTTCGCGTGGGTCGCGTTTGCTTTTTACGCCGAGGCGCAGCCGTGGGGGTTCGAGGTGGTCCAGGCCGAGTGCGGCGAAGGCGGGTTGGTTGTAGCGCCAGAGGGCGCCGACTAGGTCGCGGGTGAGGGTGTCTTCCAGCGCTTCGCGGTCGAAGGCGAGCAAGTCCGCACTCGTTTCTTTTTCCACCTTGGCGCGAGCGAATGAGCCAGCGTCGCCGTCGCTGCTGCCGCCGTAGGGGAGTGAACTGCCGAGGATCAGCTCGACCATGCAGCGGTCGACGTAGCGAACGAGGTCGAGGATCAGGCGGTTGCCCTCGCCGGAGAGGTCGACGGTTTCGACGTCGTCCTCCTGATCCAGCACAAGCACGCTTGCCTTGCGCATCTGCTCCAGCGCATCCAGCAGCGCCTCTGCCCGTTGCTCGGCGGTGACGAAACCGGCACCGAGGTCGGTGTTGTGCGCGGTCTCACTGCCCGGCGCAATGCGCGCAATGATCCACGGATACGCGAAGCGCTCGGCCCCTTCGCACATGTACGCAAACAGCGTCGTCTTCGCTTGCCAGTATACGGCAAGAGATTCGAGCAGGCCGCGGCCGTAGCCGAGGCTCGCCTCGTCGCGCTGCAAGCGGTGCCGCACGAAGTGCTCCGGATGCGCCACCCGGTGCCAGCGGTCGGCGGTGGGGTCGTAAAGGCGCCAGACGTACCGGCGTTGTTGTTGTTGTTGTTGCGCATTCGCGTTGTCGTCGTTTAGCCGCGACGCGGAGTGCGGTGAAGCGGAGCGCATTGTTCCACCGTCGTCCACCGACTTCGCCGCGTCTTCCCAATCCAGCCGCAGCCGGCGCTTGTCCACGTCGGCCAGCCGCTCGCAGACCCACCACTTCAGAGGCCGCCCCTCACCGAGCAAATCCAGCGTCGCCACGCGGCCCCGCATCTTCGCCCAGCGCATTCCTTCGAACACCGCCCGCCCAAGCAGCAAGCGCGCCTCGGTAAACCGCTCGAGTTTGCCCAGCAACGCCTCGAAGTACGGCACCAGCTTCGCGCTCGCCGCATTCGGCGCCTCGAGGTACCAGTCGCAAGCAGCCACCGTCGCCAGCCGCTGCTGCAACGCCTTGGCCACCACCGGATCCCGGCGCAGCTTATCCAGCAACTCATCCCCATCCGCCGGCCGCGAAAGAGCAAAGTCCGGATCCCGCACCCCTTCGCCGCCACGCACCTGCAACCGCTGCCGCAGCCGCCGCGCATACCGTCCAGGATCCCCATAAAAGAAGCGAGAAGAAGCAGCACTCATAAGCGAGCAAGGGTGGTGGTAGGATGATTGTAGTGAAGCTAGCCGCAGTCGAGTTTGGAGATGAGCGAATGACGCAACGCAAGAAGCGTACCCGGGAACACGTCATTGGCGACTTGGGTGAGAACTGGGTCGAACGAGTCGCGTTGAAGGCTGGCTTTGCAGCATTCCGTAGTCCGCTAAACGATTATGGCGTCGACCTCTACGTGCGACCGGTTTCCGATGACGGCGTCGTTCAGGCTGGCTGGATTGAGTTTCAGGTGAAGGCAACCGAATCATTAGAACGGTTGATCGACGTGGCAAACGAACGAATAGCGATTCCCGTGTACGTTCGAGACTTGTTCATTTGGCTGGGGGAGTTTTACCCCGTCGTGTTTTCGGTTTATGATGCTGTGGAAGAGGTCGCCTACTGGACATACGTGCAGCGCGACGTGGTGCGACCTCCAAGCGATACATTGCAGGTGACGCAGACGATTTACGTTCCGCGCAGCAATGTTGTGACAAAGGCTGCCTTTCAGGAATTCGCATCGTGGGTGCCAAAGGCGCGGAGAACGTGACATGGGCAACATGCTGAACGTCGAACCATATCGGGACACTACGGCGGGTGAGGTCGCAGAGACGCTCCGACGCCTGGGGCTTGAGGTGCGCCCAAGTGAGAGGCACGCGGACGCCGTCGTAGTTGCGCATGAGGAGAGTGGGCTGGAACTCTTTTTGCAGTCCGATGAAGACATGGTGATGATCCCCGGGACGGTAGCCATGTATCGGCTGCATGTTGAAGAGGCCGAGATCGCCAACGGCGCGGCATTCGACGCGGTGCTTGCCGAAGTGAAGAAGCGTCGGGCACATTCGTAGATCCACGTGACTGGAACCGTATGAGCGAAGTCATCGACGTCGAGAAGTATCGCGGGACGACAGCGGGCGAAATTGCCGAGACGCTGCAGCGGTTCGGCTTCACGTTTCGTCCGTCGAACAAGCGTGAAGAGATGCTGATTGCGGTTCATGAAGAGAC
>PWLN01000063.1 GCA_003559375.1 Balneolaceae bacterium
GGCTGGCAAATTTCGAACACATTATCCATGCTCTTGCCACAGCTTTGAGTAACTACAATTTCTATTTTGACGGCAATATCAGGCCACTTCATGAAATTTTGGCCTCTGCGGGTATCGGTGATGCAGTTATTCTGTCTGTTAAGCAAAAGTTACAGTGGAATCCGGAATCTCTTAAAATTGATGGAAACAGTAATATTGGCCACAAAAAGGAAGAACTGGCTGAGATTCTTGAATCCGGAGACCTGGTGCTGTACAAAGAGAAGGCTCATCAGGGCTTCGATCTGCATCTTTTCTCAAGAGACAACATCTATCCGCAACTGTTCTACCCGCTTCGTGAGCTTATTAACAGCAGCTTCAGGTTTTTCAGTATCAATGGAAAGCGTATTCGCTCTGAGCGACAGTTTTATTTTGAAACCTGGACTCTTGACCGCCCGCCCCACGGTGCCGAAGAAGTATTTTCCTCAACAAGGATCTGATTGTTTTACAGCTGTTCCATAAACCGAAAGGCCGGTTTATTCCACAAATTTTCTGCACAACATAATCAGGCGGGCGCTTTTTTCGGTATCAAATGCATCTCCTGCATAATCTCCCAAAACGGCAATTAATTCAAGGCCGCAATTCTTATACACTTTTTCAAACCATTCGAGATCATACAGCTTCACCTTTTCGGTGTACTGTACCGGCTTTTTCAGCGAAGGCCCGCTAAAGGTGATTTCTTTGCAGACCATATCTTTTTCAATTGTTCGGTTGATTTGAAAGTCGATCTCCTTGAATGATCCCATATCTCCAGATACCAGGTTTCTCCGAACTTGTGAAGCATTAAGATAATCAATCATCAAAAGGCCATTCATTCGAAGCATGGATTCAGCATTATAAATCACTTTAATATTTTCACGGTCATCACTGAAATATCCGAATGTTGTAAATAGATTAACTACAGCATCAAAAGAACGATTCAGTCTACTACGCATATCTCCAAGTAGAAATTCAGCATCTGCACCTCTTTCTGTAGCTCTTTCTTTTGCCCGTTTAATTGCCTCCTGAGAAAGATCAATTCCGGTAACTTTGTATCCCCTCAGCGAAAGAGTGATAGAATGGCGCCCCCTTCCACAGCCAAGGTCAAGCAGCTGGGGATAACGTTGTTTTGGTATCACTTCTTCAATTAAGTCTGCCAGCAGAGCCGCTTCATCATCATTTCTGTTTGAATACAGCTTTTCATAAAGCGGGCTGTCGAACCATTCCTCAAACCAACTCATGTGTTTTTCTTAAAAATCATTGTATACAGAATCATAAATTAATGTAAGGCATTTTTATACGCCTTATCTTAGCTTTTCACTTATCTTCTCAAAAGATCGGGATTAGAGTTTATGAACTTCACGGTAAAACTTAAAAATTCAATTTCAACCTCAGCTTCTGTACTATGCGTAGGCCTTGATCCGGTACCGGATTATATACCGAAACCAATGAGAGAGATCTATCGTGATGATGATAAGCTTATACTTGAATTCTGCAGGCGCATTATTGAAGCTACCAAACCCTATGTATGCGCGTATAAACCGAATACTGCTTTTTTTGAAGCACTTGGCAGCAGGGGCTGGGCTGTTCTGGAAAGCGTTACAGATATGGTTCCATCGGATAAAATCCTGATTATGGATGCTAAAAGGGGAGATATTGGACACACAGCACTTCAATATCGTCATGCTTTTTTTGATCAGATGAGGGCCGATGCTATTACATTAAACCCTTTAATGGGGATGGAAACGATAGACCCGTTTCTGGACGACCCGGAGAAATGTGTGTTTGTTTTAGCAATGACTTCGAACAGGGGTGCTGCAGACCTTCTGCAGCGAAGGTTTGAAGGCAGGCTGTCGCTTGGGGAGTATATTGCTGAGGAGCTTGCAAAAAAAAGGAATAATAGTTCATCCCATCTTGGGCTTGTAACAGGTGCCACCCAGCCAGACTGGATCAGGCCTGTTTTAAAAGCATTCCCGGATGCACATTTACTGATACCGGGAATCGGAAAACAGGGAGGTAGCGTAAGCGAATTGGCCGATGTACTGAAAAACCACAAGGGATTGCCGGTGATCAATTCATCACGTTCTGTAATTTATGCCGGGGGTGATTCTGAAGACTGGATGGAGAAAGTGGCAGTAAAAGCAGCCATGGTTAAAGAATCGTTAAGTATTATCACCGAAAAATATGTCTGAAGATCGTCCTGTTGTAATAATGTACACAGATGGTGCATGCCGTGGCAATCCAGGGCCTGGTGGTTGGGGTGCTTTGCTGATGTATAACACGAAAAAAAAGGAATTGAGCGGAGGTGAACGGCATACCACAAATAACCGGATGGAAATGCGTGCCATAATAGAAGGCCTGAAAGCACTGAAAAAACCTTGTCATGTAAAGATACACAGCGACAGTGCGCTCATCATAAATGCATTCAGGAAGGGTTGGATTGCAAATTGGCAAAAAAAAGGCTGGATTAAAGCGGATAAAAAGCCTGTTGAAAATCGTGAGTTGTGGGAAGAGATGCTGTCAGCCATGAACCGTCATACAATTGAATGGATCAAAGTTAAAGGCCATTCAGATAACAAGTTCAATAACCGGGTTGATAAGCTCGCAGTGAAAGCTTCACGTAAGTTTCAATAAGCTCTTGATGCATGGAATGATTTATTCCTGTTCTGAATTTATTAGCAAAAAATGAGAATTTTAGTTTGGTTCAGAAACGACCTGCGGACAAACGATCATGAATCTCTCTTCAGGGCAGCTCAACTTGGAGAGGTGATTCCGCTCTACTGTTTTGATCTCCGCCATTTTGAAAATACGGAATATGGATTTCCCAAAACAGGTGCAATTAGGGCAGCATTTCTGATTGAATCAGTCGCTGAACTGCGCCGGCAGCTGAACAATTCATTGATTGTAAGAATTGGCAAGCCGGAAGAAGTGATACCGGAATTAGTACAGGAACTCGATATAGATGCTATTCACTATCATGCTGAGGCGACAGACGAAGAACTTCGGGTTGAAATGGCGGTTAAGGAGTCGGTAAATATTCCCGTAAACGTTTTTTATGGCCATACACTCTATCATCCTGATGATCTTCCCTTTGGAATAGCTGAACTCCCGGGGGTTTTTACAACTTTCAGAAAACAGACAGAAAAGAAATGCCGGGTAAGAAAGCCTTACAGTAAGGTTCAGATTGCAAAGCGAGCTTTTGAAATTGAAATGGGTAAGATCCCTTCGGTTGAGGATCTTGGATTAGAATCACATATTCCGGACAACCGGTCTGTTTTGACTTTCAAAGGAGGGGAAAGAGAAGCGGAAAGCAGGATGGCTCATTATTTCTTTGAATCGAAATCAGTAAGTAACTATAAATTTACAAGAAACGGCCTTTTGGGCGCCAACTATTCATCAAAACTTTCACCATGGCTCGCTCATGGCTGTATATCAGCCAGAACTGTTTATGATGAGCTGGAGAAATACGAGATAGAAGTGGAAAAAAATGTCTCTATATACTGGATGAAATTTGAACTGATGTGGCGCGATTACTTTCGCTTTTCTGCTATGAGATTTGGTAATAAATTATTCAAGCCTGGAGGCATACAGAACAAAAAACTCGTTAAAAAAACCGATAAAACACTATTCTACAGATGGGTGAATGGTGAAACAGGAATTCCATTTATCGACGCAAATATGCGTGAACTAAACCTGACAGGATTCATGAGCAACCGGGGAAGACAAAATACAGCAAGTTTTCTGGCTCAAAACCTCGATATTGACTGGCGATGGGGAGCTGCATGGTTTGAATCAAAACTTATTGACTATGATGTATGCAGTAACTGGGGGAATTGGGCTTATAATGCTACAGTGGGCCATGATCCAAGAAACCGTTATTTTAACATCCTGAATCAGGCAGACAACTATGATTCAAATGGTAAGTATGTACGCTTCTGGATTCCTGAGCTCAAACATGTCCCTGCAGAATTCGTTCACCAGCCCCATACAATGAGTATTGACCAGCAGGCTCTCTTTGATGTTGAAATCGGGAAAGATTATCCGGAGCCGATAATTAACCTGGAAGAAAGTTACAGGCAAATCAGGGATAGGGGCTAAACCGGGCTCAGTTTGCTGAAACATACAATTCCTTTTGTAAACTGATCTTCCACTTCAAATCCGGCACGTGCAAACATTTCATTGCTTTGGTCAACTGACCAAAACTTGATTCCACTCCATTCGGCAGAATTCTGGAGAACTTTACCATACCAGCTCTCAGACTGGATCAGGTGCATCACGAAAAAAACTCCATCATCTTTTAATACCCTTCTGCATTCAAAAAGTACTCTCAGCTTATCGTTGAGCTCATTTAGAGTGCCACCCATCACTACTCCGTCAAAAGTTTTTCCAAAAAAGGGCATTTCACGTGCATCGGCCCGTATGAGGTAAATATCAGCCTGATCGGCTTCCGCTTTAAGCCGTGCTTCTTCCAGCATGGCCATGGAGAAGTCGATAGCAACATGAATACTTTCAGTTTCAGCCTTAAATAATGAACGTGCATAAAGCGCAGTTGAACAGCCAACATCAAGATAGATCATTCCGGGTTTTGGCTGAACCCAATCAACAAGGAGTTCCCTCTCTTTTTCTATGGGAAATGGCTCGCCGGTAAGAAGTGAAAGAGACCTAACTCTCCAGAGATCTTCATATACAGAAGCGGTCATTCGCCAGTGGTTGGTACTTTGTGCCAGAGTATAGCTTTTCTCTTTAGTTAGCAGGTCTGCAATATTGTTTTTTATTGTATATTCATCGCCTCTGTTTGAACAAATAGTACCATTGAAGGGTTTAGAGAGATTTGAAATCTCTTCAGGAAGAATGATGGTCTCCCGGTCGTAAAGTGGTGAACGTACGTAAACGGCCATGATTTTACATCTATATAAAATTTTTGATACGCAAATTCCAACTTACGGTTTCGCTACTTTTGGATGAAGATGGATATTTGTGCACCTTTCTCAACACCAAGCATCTCTTTTGCATTTCCTTTATTGATGGCTATTTCAAGTTTATCTGAACTGCCGATATAAGCTACTGGTTCGCCGTCGTGAACCGATCCGAATGATGTATCAATATTGTGAAGGATCGTATTCCCAACATAAATTCTGAAATTGGAATTACCGATTGTTTCACGGATTAAATCGGATGGAATATTCGAGATGAGATTGCCGAACCGGTCGATATGGACGATCCAGCCCTGAATACCATCGCGGTCGGAAATTGGAATTGCCCAGCGGTAGGTCATCACCTCGGCGAGTGGCGGCCCGAGTTCACTCATAGGTACACCAAGACTGAGATGTGCAGCCACAGGTGCAAATATATCCCTGCCATGAAATGTGTTGGATCTTTTTTCCCTCCAGTATTTTTCATTTTGCAGAGTAACAGCCACATATTAAAAATCTTCACCAATTAGAGAAAAAATTCCGTTATCAGGGCCTACAAACAAGTGTTCTTCAATAGCCAGGCCAACGGGTTTTCGTGATGTGCCAACGCCCGGATCAACCACTACTACGTGTATAGTACCGGGAGGAAAAAGAAGTGCTGCATTGCGGACAACCCATGCGCCGGCCATAATATCCTGTGGGGGAATATCGTGTGAAATATCTATAACCCTTGCGCCAGGATTAATGCGCAGAATTACGGCTTTCATAGCGCTTACATAGTGATCCTGTAATCCGAAATCTGTGGTAAGAGTGATGATCGGTGGGGTATCCATCTTGTATATCAGTATATCAGAATGCAGTACTTCACCAGCCCACAAAATAGGCCGGCAAAAATTTACTGCAAACGGATATTTTCAAAGATCAGGCGTATGTATTGAGCATCACAGGCATAACGAGCATCAGCATTTCCTCGCCTTCTTCTTCTTTTGCGGGCTTAACAATTCCGGCTCGGTTAGGGGTTGAAAATTCGAATTTCGCTTCTTCATCATCCACATTGCTCAGTACGTCTGCAAGATACTTTGCATTAAACCCGATTTCCATTTCCTCATCATTGTATTCGCATGCAATCGTCTCTTTTGCCTCACTGCTCATGTCGAGGTCTTCGGCACGAATTGTGAGTTTGTCCTGTTCAATCTGAAGGCGGATTTGGCGGCTGGAGCTGCTGGAAAATACAGAAACCCTTCTTACTGTGGCCAGCATCTGGTTCTTTTCAATGACCAAAAGTTTTTCATTATCCCGGGGAATCACGGATTCGTAATTCGGGTATTGTTCATTAATAAGCCTGGTTATAATGATGGTATTGCCGCTTTTAAACTGTACATGTTCATCTGATACAATGAGTTCGCACTCTGTTCCATCCAAAGATTTAGAAACAAGATTGAGTGCCTTGTCGGGAACAATAAATGAAAGGGGTTCGCTGGCAGTAAAATTATAGTTTATGAATCTAACCAGCCGGTGCCCATCAGTTGCCACAAAGCGTGATGATTCCGTACCGATATCGAAAAAAACGCCCATCATAGCCGGCCGAAGATCGTCAGTAGAAACCGCAAATATTGTTTTATCAATAGCATGTTTAATCAGGGTTGTTTCTGTACTAAGGGCTACTCCTTTGTCCATGCTTGGGATTTCCGGAAACTCATCTGCTTCCTCTCCAACCAGTTTATATTTTCCCTTATCGGTTTTGAATTCAACATGATGGTTTTCATCGACGTCAAAAAAAACGGGGATATTGGGAAGCTGACGGAGCGTATCCAGCAGCCTGCGGGCAGGTATAGCCACAGCCCCTTCCTCTTCAATATCCGCATCAATGTATTCAACTATGGATATTTCAAGATCGGTAGCCGTAAGTTTCAGCCTTCCGTCTTCACTCTCAAAAAGAACGGTTTCAAGAATTGCTAATGTTGCTTTTGCGGGAACGGCACCGATAACCGCTGATAGCCCACCATTTAAATCGTTACTTGATACATTAAATTTCATGTTATTCAGTCAAAATTATTAAGTCAGGTGCAAATTTCATCCCTGCCGGTTACCACGGTAAATATAAGGCAATACTAAGAAATCCTCATCCCTGCTGCAACTTTCATAAATAGCAGGGGCAGGAAATTATATATGTTCTGTATGCAGTTGTTGATGAATCGGGCCTGTTCCCGATATGATTTCTAAAATGTACCTAATTTCATTTTAATATTCTGTGAATAAAATAATTGTTGCTGCCACTATTAAAAAAATAAATCAGTCTAATGTCGGGTTTATGGTTTGTGGTTTATGGTTTAAAAATGAAAAACCTGAACTTTATGAAAAATCGTAAACAACTTTTTTATTACTATTCCCTGTAAAAAAAATTTCGAAACCAAATCCATTTCATGTATTCATTTATTCTGGTGATGTTTATTCTCCCGGTACTCATTATTGCGGCTGCAGTTTATCTTGCACTCAAAACCGGCCGTTAACATGCAGGAAACCCATCAAATAGCTGTTTTTTTTGACAGCTATGCCGTTGCCGCATTTGTCGGATATTTGCTTTTACTCATTTTTATCGGGATTTATTCTACCCGCTTTTCCTCTAAAGGAATTACGGAATATTTTATCGGTGGTCGTAAAATGAACCGGTATGTAGTGGCACTTTCAGCTGTTGTATCAGGACGAAGCGCCTGGCTGCTACTTGGGGTAACCGGTATGGCCTATGCCCGAGGCCCTTCTGCAATCTGGGCTGTTGCCGGTTACATTATTGTTGAGCTTTTCCTGTTTCTCTACTACGCCCGGCGCCTTCGCAATTTTACCGGGAAACGGGATTGTATTACTATTCCCGATTTTTTTGCTGAACGATTTGGCGATGAGAGCGGCAGGCTTCGTATCACCATTGTTTTTATTTTTCTTGTTTTTATGATCGGATACATATCTGCTCAGTTTGTTGCCGGCGGTAAAGCGTTCGCATCAGGCTTCGGCATTGAAATGAACACGGGTATTCTGATTACAGCAATCATAGTGGTGGCATATACCATTGTGGGCGGTTTTCTGGCCGTTAGCCTCACCGATATGTTCCAGGCTGTTCTGATGATTCTTGCATTGGTGATATTGCCCATCATAGCTATCGTAAATTATGGAGGGCTTACCATTCTGCTTAATCAGCTTGCTGCTATGAATATGATGTATATTGATCCGTTTGCCATTTCGACAGGTGCAGCCATCGGATTTTTGGGAATTGGACTGGGTTCGCCGGGTAATCCGCATATACTTGCCCGGTATATGTCAATCGATGACTCGAAGCAGCTTCGCCATGTTGCTGTAATCGGAACAACCTGGAACGTTCTGATGGCATGGGGAGCCGTATTTATCGGCCTGGCGGGACGAGCATATTTTCCGGATGTTAACCTGCTTCCCGGTTCGGATACAGAAAACCTGTTTCCGGTGCTGGCGCAGCAGCATCTTCATCCGGTTCTTTTTGGTGTTGTACTGGCGGCGATCTTTGCTGCTATTATGAGTACCGCTGACTCCCAGTTATTGGTGGCAGCATCCAGTGTAGTGCGTGATGTGTATGAAAAAATCATCAAAAAAGGCGAGCAAGTCAGCCAGAAACGCCTTGTACTCTATAGCAGGATTGTGGTATTTATACTCGTGGTGATTTCGCTGCTGTTCGGTTTCCTTGCCGAAGAATTGGTTTTCTGGCTGGTTCTGTTTGCATGGGCCGGGCTTGGGGCGTCTATTGGCCCTACATCCATCCTGGCGCTTTACTGGAAACGCACAACAAAGGCAGGCATCTTTGCCGGGTTGATAACCGGCACAACGGTAACCATTCTGTGGTACTTTATCCCTGTTCTTAAAGATTTTCTCTATGAACTGATACCCGGCTTTATTGCTGCATTTGCCGCTACGTGGCTGGTGAGCCTGTATACGGATGCAGATTCTGATTCAGAAGAGGCATTCCGGGATATGTTGGATAAAGAAACCGAATGAATAACCGACTCACTCAAACCACTTTTTAATAAAACCGAATAACCCTTTCTTTTTGGGTTTTCCGGTGCGTCCGCCTTCAAGCTGATCGAAGGTAGGTCGGGGCAGCTCATCCAGTTTTTTGGGTGCTTTTTTCTTTGGCCATGATGATTTGCCGGCTTTCGGCTTGCCGTTTCCACGTTTCGTTTTCTTTGGCTGGCCGTTTGATCCATCACCAGATAACTTTTCTTTAACTGTTTTCGGTAACGGTACTTCTTCGGGAGCATAACCCAGCGAATTGCATATAGTATTGATATCATTCCGGTCCTGTTTGGACACAAGGCTGATAATACGATCGGCTTTACCATTTCCAACAAGCTCTGCCCGCAGTTTATATTCAGTTACCTCTTCGGGTACATCGTAATTGATTACCTGAGATGCGTGATTAAGCGGAAGCTCGGCTGCCGACATTTCACCGACGAGCAGATGCTGCACATCACCTGTGGTAAACCGGTTGAAGCGTTCATCAAATACCTCTTTCTCCAGTTTGTTATGAAGGCTTACTGCACGCCGGTTATTCTTTCTGAAAATTTGATAAAGCCGGTCAGCTGTTTTACGGGATGCAGTAAAAATAACCACAGAATCGCTCTTATGATTCTCAAGGTGCGCCATTAGTGTAGTAATTTTTGACCGTGGCGGCACATTAATGTAGTATTGAGTCAGGCTTTTGGTAATTGCTATCTCAGGTTCCTTTTTGGTTGCCTCAGTATCGGACTTCTCCTTTTTGGCCACAGATACAAGCTCTGGATCCTGCAGCAATTTGCTTTCAGCTTCGCGCAGTTCTTTACTATCTTTGGCTGCAGTAAAAATGCGCTGACATTTACCGATAATGCGCGTAGATATAGTTTCGACTGCCTGCCAGTCTGTAATCAGCTCTGCCTGGTCAACAATCATGAGTTGTACTTCCCTGAAGATCATTCTGTTCTTTTCAAGCAGAGTTGAAAGGCGGTCTGGTGTAGCCACAATTACAACTGGCCCGGCAGAAAGAGCATTTAACTGCTCATTCGTATTTCCGTCTTCGGTCAGGCAAGCACTTTCGATAGACGCATGATATCCTATTGCCCATATCCATTCATCAAGGCTTTTGGCGCGTTCTTTATTTCCGGCGAGAATAATCGCACGTGTGCCCTGTCTCCTTTCGGTTTTGGAAATTTCATTCAGCAAAGAAACCAGATATCCTGTTTCTGGCTTTTCCTCAATCGAAGTGTTGATAACAAGGTCTTTTTTCTCTTGTACCGCTTTAAAAATTTTCTTTTGCAATGGTGAGGGGCTTTCAATTTTAACATCTTTCAACCCCTTCAAAATATCTGAACTTAGTCGAAATTGATTAAACGACAATGGGTTACCTCTTCAATTTTTTGATCAATATTTCAATTTACAATAAGGGCAGTTCGTCCCGTAATAATCTGCCTGTACAAGTTACATCTGTCTTAAACAAACGGCAGTCTTTCCTACTTCTTATAAAACCATGCCAGATAAAGGTGGCATGCAGCGGCCAGCATCAGTAGCCCAAAAAGCCCGATTGCACCGCCTTCAGGCCCGAATTGCCCTCCGGTTATCAGATCGGGACCCGTTATTAAGGTTTCAGCCAGGGTTTCATTCATTCGCAAACCACTAACGGGCATCCCGAAAATATTACCCTGAAAATAATTCCAAGAAAGATGCATTCCAACAGAAATTCCAAGACTTTTTGATTTTATATAAGGGTAGGCTAAAACTATTCCTGCTAAAATAATATTAACAACTGCAAACAGTGATGCATTAGGATTGCCTGAATGTGCGATGCCAAATAATATTGAAGAAAGAACTACGGCAATATAAATCGTCGATTTATTAGAAATGAAACCTATGTGAAAACCTTCTTTTATATTGGTAATCAGATAGCCCCGGAAATAAGCTTCCTCCCACAAACTTACAGCAAGCATTAAGATAAATGATTGAGAAAGTGCCAGGACAAATTTGGGTTGATACCATGTGCCGGTAAAAGCTGATACCTCAGCAAAACCTAAAAATAACAGTGTTATAAGCATTATTGACATTACTGCTGCAGCAATCAAATTCCCGGCAATGAAATCACGAATCCACTCTCTGTTAATGTGAAGGCCGAATTGCTCGAATTGCCGTTTTTCAATTAGTTGTGAAACAAGCCACATTACAGATGGTACAATTACAGCCAGTCCCACGGTAATCATAAACCGGGTTTGAAAAAATAATGC
Organism: Balneolaceae bacterium; assembly: GCA_003559375.1. Lineage (GTDB taxonomy): Bacteria > Bacteroidota > Rhodothermia > Balneolales > Balneolaceae > Rhodohalobacter. Next base: position 11,195 of record PWLN01000063.1, read on the forward strand.
CCAAACAATTGTCAATGAAATGATCAGTATAGTTGTTATAATAATACGCCACAAGCTGCGCATTCGGTCTTCATTGGTATTATAGAAAATGTTTATCATGCTGATGTTTACAAATTGATTCCGGGCATTAAATAATGATCTCATAAAAATGAAAAGCAAAAAATATTATGATTGACAGAATAGCTTTTTTTGCAAAAAAAAATGAAGTAGAGGAGTATTTTGGATTCCGAACAGACATTGATCATCTGTTCGAGCCAAAATACAATATTTCACCTGGGCAGACGATACCTGTTCTTTTAGAAGAACCCGGGAAAAACCCCTATAAAGTCATAAATTTATTTTGGGGAGGTAAAGACGGGGGCATTGATGAAAGGCCTGTTATAGAAGTGGAAAATGTAGAAAAACTGATAAATGAAGAAGGAGCTTTAAGATGCCTGTTGCCCCTCAGCGGCTTCTATGTATGGAAAAACAATGATAAAAAGGGGAGTCCGTTTTTTGTGAGAATGCTGAATCAGCCATTCATGGCTGTTGCCGGAGTGTGCCATTTAGAGAAAGACTATGTAATGTTAGTCATTACCGAATCTAATCCGCTTATCCAGCCGATGTCAGAAAAAATGCCACTGATTCTGGATGAAAAATATGCTGTGATGTGGATCGATAAAACCCGGCAAACCGATAAATTGGCACAAGATGCGTCGAACCTGTTTTTACTTACCGACCTGTCCGTACTGCGAGTAAGTAAAAAAGTGAACAACCCCGGTAACTCCGGGCCTAAGCTCATCCAGCCTATTCCGAAGTAAATTCCGGTTTTAATCCGGGTTTACCTTCATCAGGGTTCTGAAAAATGCGGAAAGTTTTATATGCGAAGGCGATATCATCTTCCCTGGAAAACTTCATGATTTGGAATGTGGATCACTTGCCCGGTACTTTGGTCAGCCTGAACCCAATTCCCTATTTCAAGAATGGTAAATTTAAAGAAGCGTACATCGATTACATCTCCTTTGTGCTTGCCAATTTCAATACGGTCGCCTACACCAAAAGGTTTTCGCCAGATAATAAATAACCAGCCAGCCATGTCGGATACCGGGTCACGAAGCGCAATAGCCAGGCCTGCAGAGAGCAGGCCAAGAAATGTTGCCAATGATCCCATACCCTGAAACCATACTCTCCCAACCAATAAAAAGCCTACAAATCCAAGAATATAGGCCAGATTTTTTCGCCATTTATAGTGAACAGTGTCATTGGTGGTTTGGCGCCGGACAATTCGTATAACAACATAATGAATCAACACCAAAAACAGAATAATAGCTATGCTCTCAAGGAAATTGGTAAATAGTACAGGGGTTTCATTAACCCGAATTACGCATTAGACTTCCGAAGTCTTACGGAGCATCAAAAGGAACCTTCATCGGTTGACATATTGAAGATTTAAAAA
>PWLN01000254.1 GCA_003559375.1 Balneolaceae bacterium
ATCTGCAAATGTGGAGAATGCATCTTATGTCGCTCATCAATCAATACGCGACATAAGATGCATTCTCCACATTTGCAGATCACGATAACCGGGATTAATTCTGTTTATCTGATCGGCAACATTCAGTGCTTTTTGATACTCTTCAGCCGATGCATACGCCACGGATGCATTGAACAGGCTGTTGTGATCACTCCTGTCGAGCCGGAATGCAATCTCCAGCCATTCAGCGCCTTCGATATAATTTCCCATATCAACGGAGATCATGCCCAAATTCCGGCTGGCAATATTTGTTGGCCGTATTTGAAATGCTTGTTCATAGAACAGATATGCTTCTTCAAGCATATTTCCCTGCATAGCCAGCCAGCCGGCAAACCGCCACGCCTCTTCCTCGTAGGGCACAACCCTTAGTGCGCCCCGAATCTCAAGGATCGCTTCATCGTGCATTCCGTTTTGCGAATACCATCGAGCCATGCTGGTTTTAGCTTCCTCCCAGCTTATGTGTTCCTGTACATGGTTCATTGCCAGCCGGTCCAGTTCACTTTCGGGTGTATAATTTGCAGGATAACCGTCGGGATCGGGCACATCCACAAACGGCCAGCTATTCATCAGGGCTTGTACCCTGTGCCAGACAAAACGGTGATCCAATTCAGTGAGATACATTGCATCGCGGTAATCATCCGGATCTCTTAGCCCTTTCAGATCCGGCTGCAAATTGGCAAGCCCGCCATTCATCATCTGCTCAAAAAAAGTCTGACCCATTAAAAAATAACCATCGCTGTTTGGATGCAGATGTTCAAGCATCAGGTCTGATCCGATGATTCCATTAACTGCAGCGGCTGAGAATGCCTCCTTCAAAGGCACATAGTAAACATTCGCTTTTTCTGCTTTTTGACTGATGATTTCATTGAATTCCGATGGTGCCCTGAACCGGAGTGCATCAAGGTCTCTTGCCAAACGGAATAACTGAAGTGCCCGCTCGTAGTCCCCATCATTATACTCCTCCCATGCGCGTGAAAACACGTCGGCGGCTGACGGATTTTCACCATCAGTAATCGAGTAAAACGGAGGATGGTCTTTGAGGTTGCTCACAAGGCTTGCAACATAAACCGGAACTCCATTTGAGTTGTAGATCTCCGTTATCCTGTCAAGATTACTGCTGAATTGCCTCTTGCCCGCTTCGTAGAGTTCGCTGTTTAACGGAATAACATGTTGCTGCACCATACGCTGCATCAGGGTTCCTTCTGCTTCCGTTTTATCGAACCCGGTCAGCCTGTCCAGCAGCCAGCCATAAGCATCCCTGAGCATCAGAAATGTTCTGTATCTGAATAGAATCATATAGGCACGCACAAATGCCGGGTTCCTTCCAATCATTTCGGCCGAAGCCACACCCAGCGCTCCATAGTACTCGTTTTGCCCGGAATAGATTACAATGGCATCGGGTTCCATTTTCATGATTTCACGAACCTGGTCATAGATGGCATAGGTATTGGTAGCCGTAATTCCCAGGTTTACGACCTCTACATGGTGCCCGGGCAACACATCGCGGAGCATGTCCTGAAGTACAAGCGAGAATAGCCCGTTATATCCATAAGGAAAACTTTCTGCGGTTGAAGCACCCTGCACAAATACCCTGAAACCATTATCCGGTTTTTCTGCAAGAAATACATCCCCTCTACCCGCCTGGAATGTAGCCGTCCGGAAAAAAAACCTCTCATGATAATGATGGTTCAGCATTGCATATTTCCCATTGAACCGTTCCGGGTAGTAAAAGAGATCCAGGTTGCCTCCATATCCGCCAATGCGTAATGCAATCTCAAGAAAAAATAAAAACAGAAAGGGTAACAATATCGCAATCACCGAAAAAAGGAATCTTTTCCGGGGAGTGAGTTCCCGTTCAACCTGTCGTTTTTTTTGATTTGGCTTTTTTTTCTTCAATGCATTGAATCCTGGTTCGTGAGGAAAATCTGTCAATAATTATATTCCATTTCTCAACCTACCATGGGTTTTTAAAATCGTCTTTTCCGAAGATTTTGATATTGTCACGGAACATGCTATCCCGGGTGTTTTCAAGAACTACCGGCTTTTCTTTTCGGAATATTCTGGACAAAAGTGCCAGAGGCAGCAAAATGATGTAGAAAATAAGTGTTAAAATCAGTGTTGGTATGATAAAAGAGAGCAGCCATGCGATTTTCATCCAGAGCCAATGAATGAACCCGGCAAGCCGTGTTGATAATACACCGGCAATACCGGACACCAGTGCTGTTATCAATGCCCATTGCCATCCCCATATCAGATAAATCACAAGGAAACCGGCTGTTATCGTGAGAACCGTTCTGAATGGTTCAGTTTGTGGTTTATTTTGCATAAACAAAAATTACGTTCGAATTAATTCTATACCAGCAGATATCATTGATTATTTTTCCCAGATAATTGAAATATTCATCATTTCGTTATGTGCATTTCGCCAAGCGCCATGCTTTTTGAATCCATTTTTAAGTAACAAAAGCTCAATTTATTACTGATCGATTGCATAGTTCAGTTCATCATCTAATCAGGTTTAAACATTCCTCGCCATTTTTCCCTGTTACCGGAATCAGGCTGATCTTCTTTACGGAACAGGAAATTCCCGATCACAAGGAGGTCGATTTCTGTACCCATAAAGCACCGGTACGCATCCTCAGGAGTACAGACAATCGGCTCGCCGCGTACATTAAAACTGGTATTTACCAGCATCCCGAATCCTGTATGCTCTTTAAACGCTCTGATCAGTGCAGTGAACCGCGGATTGGTTTCTTCATTAACCGTTTGAATACGTGCTGAGAAATCCACATGTGTCACAGCCTGAATGCTGCTTCTTTCCATATAAAGTTTCTCCTTTTGCGGCAGCGATGGATAACCCTCAGGCACTGGCATCCTGTGCTTTTCATGAACGGGAGCAGTAAAAAGCATATATGGTGAATCCGCTTCAAGATGAAAATAGCTGGAAGTATCTTCTTTCAGTACCGACGGAGCGAATGGCCGAAATCCTTCCCTGTACTTTATTTTCAGGTTCAGCTTTTTCTGCATATCGGCGCGGCGCGCATCTGCAACGATACTGCGGTTTCCCAGCGCCCGCGGACCATACTCCATTCTTCCCTGAAACCAGCCTGCAATTTTCCCGGCAGCAAGTTCTTTGGATACACTATTGATCAGTTCTTCGAAGTTGTCGAACCTTGTGTAAACCGCTTTCATG
>PWLN01000460.1 GCA_003559375.1 Balneolaceae bacterium
ATCAACCAGATCAAAACACAAATTGAAACAACCACCTCAGATTACGATCGTGAGAAGCTTCAGGAGCGTCTCGCTAAATTAAGCGGTGGTGTTGCTGTTCTTTACATTGGTGCTGCTTCTGAAGTTGAAATGAAAGAGAAGAAAGCCCGTGTTGAAGACGCACTTCATGCAACCCGTGCCGCTGTTGAGGAAGGTATTGTTCCAGGCGGTGGTGTAGCATTCCTTCGAACCCTAAAAGTGTTCGATGATCTGAGTGCCGATAACGATGATGTACGCGTTGGTTTCGACATCATTAAACGTGCTCTGGAATCTCCGCTTCGTGCAATTGCCGATAATGCCGGTGTTGAAGGATCCATCGTAGTACAAAAAGTACTCGAAGGCAAAGATGGTTTCGGTTACAACGCACGTACCGAAGTTTACGAAGACCTGGTGAAAGCCGGCGTAATCGATCCGACGAAAGTAGCAAGAACTGCTCTTGAAAATGCAGCCTCCGTTGCAGGATTGATGCTTACAACCGAAGCAGTTGTGGTTGACAAGCCATCAAAGAAAGACGATGATAACGGTGGAGGTATGCCAGGCGGAATGCCGGGTGGCATGGGCGGAATGGGCGGCATGATGTAAACCCGTCGCTTCTTCCTTAGTTTTTTAATAAAACCCCGTTTCTATCAGGAACGGGGTTTTTTATTTATGTTCACCTTTCATTTTCTTTTTATCCCCTTTTTGTTGATACTAACTGGCGAGTTATATCTGTCACGCCAAACATTATTCCATGATAATTGCATCTGCTAAAAAGTTTTTCATCAGAATTGTAGAAATGTCCGGTATTCATGTAACTATGATCGTTCTGACATTTCTTTTCATCTCTGCTTTTTCATTTTTCGATTATGATACTGAACCAAAACCGTTACATCATTCTGAAGCTAATAACAACATCGAGCATGTGGTTTTAATAACAATAGACGGTTTGAGATGGCAGGAACTTTTCTATGGTGCTGATTCTCTTCTTATCGGCCATGAAGACTATGTAAGAAATGCTGAACAACTGAGGGAAGATTTCTGGCATGATAATTCTGTTGAAAGGCGGAAAAAACTCCTCCCCTTTTTTTGGAATACTATTGCAGTGGATGGCCAGATTTATGGTAACCGAAAACTTGGGAACAACATGGATCTTACCAATGAATATCGCTTTTCTTATCCCGGGTATAGTGAGCTCCTTGTGGGTTATGCCGACCCGAATATGGACAGCAATGCCAAACGCTGGAATCCTAATGTCACAGTACTTGAATTTATCCACAATCAGCCCGGATTCGAAGGCAGGGTTGCCGCATTTGCCTCATGGGATGTTTTTCCATGGATTATCAATTCAGAACGAAGCGGCATCCCCGTAAATGCAGGTTTTGACCCATTTGAAGGAGAAAACCTGTCAGATAGACAGTTACTGTTAAATGATATGCTCCGGCAAATTCCGAGGCCATGGAGTAGTGTGAGGCATAACGCTTTTACCTTTCATTATGCCATGGAATATTTAAAACTGAACCATCCAAGGCTGATATACCTCGCATTCGATGAAACTGACGAATTTGCTCACAGCGGTAATTTCCAGGACTACCTTTATTCAGCCCGCCAGTTTGATGCATTTGTTGAAGAATTCTGGCTTACTTTGCAAAATGATGAAAGGTTCAGAGACAAAACGGCCTTGGTTATTGCCACCGATCATGGCCGTGGTACGGATCCGCTCGACCATTGGCGGCATCATGGAGCCAATATCGATGGAGCTGAAGAGGTCTGGATGGCAGTTATTGGGCCCGGAATACCGGCACTGGGTGAAGTATCTGAACCAATGCAGCTGTATCAGAATCAGATTGCTGCTACAGTAGCGGCACTACTGGGCATAACCTATGAATCTGATTTACCGATTGGCAGTAAATTGGATTTAGGTTCACATTAGTGGCAGAGGGTTAAATGAGTTTTTAAGAATAACTTGCTAAATTCAGGTTTACATTTAAATAATATTCTAAGGTATGAGATCAACAGTAGAAAGAAGAGACAGTATTATTCAAATTATCCAAAAAAACGGGAAGGTGAGGGTTGACGACTTGAGCGAACAATTCGAAGTTTCAAGTGTAACCATTCGGAATGATCTCGATTTTTTGGAAAAAAAAGGGATTTGTTATCGTACACATGGCGGCGCACTAATCCGTAAAAATGTGTATGAAGACCCTACGCTTGAAGAGAAGCAGAAAATAAATAAAAAAGAAAAAGAGCGAATAGGTACAAAAGCTCTTGAATTTATTGACAGTGGCGATTCCATTCTGCTGGATTCAGGAACCACTACCATGGAAATTGCATACCGGCTCAATAGCAAAAAGAACCTTACAGTAATGACCAATGCCTTGAATATTGCATTGAAATTGTTGAGTTTTGATGATATCAATGTCATGCTTACCGGTGGTACACTCCGTAAAGAGTCTTATTCCTTAGTTGGCCCCGAAGCAGAAGCTTCCATCAGGAATTATTATTTCGACAAATTATTTCTGGGTGTAGATGGACTGGATTTTGATGTTGGCCTTACAACCCCAAATCCGAGGGAAGCTCAATTAAACCGGATTATGGTATCACGTGCACATCAGGTTATTGCCGTGAGTGATTCGAGCAAATTTGGTCGGCGAAGCTTTTCACATATCTGTTCCATAGATTCTATCGATACCCTTATCACAGATTCGGATATTTCTACAGACTTCGAAAATGAACTACTTTTAAGAAATGTAGACGTAGTGAAAGTGTAATTTAACCTGAATTCGAGATAAGAATTTGGAAAATAAGCTCCCCTCCTTCGTAAGGAGGGGTTGGGGGTGGTTACAGCATTTTGAGTTGGGATATAATTAGAGATATAAGCTCAGTGGCCTTTTTCCCCTCCTTAAAAAAGGCGTGGGCTTCCTGATTGCCAAATTCAATGATTTTACGTGGAAATCACGTTAATTTAATAACTTATCAGAATTGCATCCTGGGATAATAGCGAAGAGCATTTTCCCGGAAAATTTTTGACAAAATTGAGTTGCCGAACCCAAGTCCCTGAAATGGTTTTTCGACGTTCCACGCGGTCTGTATATTGGAATCGGAAAAAAAGCGGAACTCATTAACCCATTTAGCACTAACAATTTCCCGTAACTGTTCTTGAGGAACAGATGCATCATCGATCTGATCGCTGCCATAGATAAGCCTGTCCTG
>PWLN01000221.1 GCA_003559375.1 Balneolaceae bacterium
CGTTGTGTATGATGCCTATGATTGCCCGGCAGATGGTACAAGCCATATTCAGGCTTGATGATGATGGTTATTACAAGTTTCTTAATGAACGAAAAGAGTTGATTAGCAGGATCATTTTCAACGGAATACAACCGTGATTAAAATTCAATTTATCCTACTGATTATCATTATTTGGCAGGTTCAACCTGTATCTGGCCAGGTATCTAATTCAGATGTATTACATCTAACTGAGGCTTACAATCTGCTTCATGAGAACTGGCCTGTTTCGAACAAGGAGGTTTTTCAACGTAAAATTACCGATCTAAATCGCAGAATTGCAGGCAGCGGCTGGCTACCGGAATTTCAGGTTCATGCCCGAATGAGTTATCAGTCGGATGTAACGCAAGTGCCCTTCTCCGCGCCGGGTGTCGAACAACCTGTGTTTAGTAAAGATCAGTACAACATTTCATTACATGCATACCAAACCGTTTTCGATGGCGGAAGAGCAAGGGCAATACAACAGGCTGAAAATTTCGCCGGTGATGCTGAACTGGCGAGAATTGAGGTTGAAATGCATGCAGTCAAAAACCGGATGGAACAGGTGTGGTATGGTATTCTTTTGCTGCAAAAAGAACATGAATCCATTGAGCTGATGAGAGAAGATCTTCTGGAACAGCTTGCACAGGTTCAGTCTAAGGTTGAACATGGGGTGTTGTTACCGGGAAATGAACTGGTAATGAAAGCCGAACTTATCCGGATTGAGCAGGAATTGGCCCGGATTGATGGCAGGATTCAGGCAGGATATGCAGTGCTGAGTGAATTGCTTGGCGTTGACGTTGTTCCTGAAACGGAACTCAAGACAACAGTAACTTCATCTTTTCAGGTAGAAAAAGGCACGATTTTCATGCGTCCCGAATATGAACTCTTTGATGCAGGCTTACGGATACTGGATTCACAAAAAAGTTTCGCAGCATCGGAAATGATGCCTGTTGTATCACTATTTGCGACATCGGCTTATGGAAGGCCCGGATTGAATGTATTTGATGACGACCTGCAATTTTACTGGATTCTTGGTGTAAGGGCTCAGTGGAGCTTCAGGAATACGAGAAATGCAAAACTGAAGTCTGAAATCATCAGTTTACAAAAGAATTCGATTGAAACAGACCGTGAAACGTTTACACGAAACCTGAGTGCATCACTCAGAAGCCTGGAAAATGAGATAGAGTCATTCAGGCTGATGATTGAACAGGATGATGAAGTGCTGAGGCTCCGCAAGCTGGTAACTGAGGAGAAAAAACATCTGCTGATACAGGGTGTTATCACATCCACGGAGTATATCACTGAACTGAATGCGGAGACACGCACCCGCCTTAACCTGGAGGCCAGAAAAATCAGGCTAACACAACTCATTACGGAGTATGAAACCATAAGAGGAAACCGATGAAATTTTCAAAATTAGTGGCCACAATATTAATAAGCGGATTCATTCTTGTCGGATGTAGTGATGATAAACTTTCGGATGCCTACGGGCAGTTCGAAGCTACGGAAGTGGCAATATCATCAGAAACACAGGGGCGTATCTTGAGTTTTAACATCAGGGAAGGTGACAGGCTGGAGCAGGAGCGCATTGTTGCTGTGATTGATACCATGCAGCATGTTTTGAAAAAGCGAGAACTGGAGGCTTCACTGAGGGTAGTTGAGACTGGTGTCGCAAAACTGAATGCGCAAAAGGATGTGATCCTTGCACGTCTTGAGACAGCCGAATCTGAACATAACAGGCTACGGGCATTGTATGAGGATAATGCAGCCACCCTCCAGCAGCTCGACAGGGCACGGGGTGAAGTGACCGCTCTTAAAAGACAAATACAGGCAATTGAAACAGAAAGATTATCGGTATTTGCAGAGATGGACAGAATGAATGCAATGATTGACCAGGTTAATGACCAGATCCGGCGTTCAAGTATCATTAATCCACTGAATGGTACAGTACTCACCAAATTTGCAGAAGTACATGAACTGGTTACTCCCGGCAAGCCTTTGTATCGGCTGGCGAATCTGGATGAAATGATTTTGAAAGTCTATGTATCCGGGGATCAATTGCCCGGGGTGATTATTGGTGCTGAAGTAGAAGTGTTCATAGACCGCAACAGAATAGAAAATGAACGGTTATCAGGTATGGTGAGCTGGGTGTCGCCCCGTGCAGAATTTACACCGCGAATGATTCAGACTAAAGAAGAGAGGGTTTCACAGGTCTATGCTGTACATGTGATCGTTGAAAATCCGGAAGGAAAAATCAAGATTGGAATGCCGGGGGAGGTGAATTTCTGAACAGGATTATGCAAAATATTGAACAACTGGTTGAAAAAAATTCCACGAAACGCAATGCGCCGTGCGCTTAGCGCTAAGCGCATTGCATATCATATATTTCTAAAATCATGAAATCAATTATCCAAATAAGGCAAGTGAATACCTTTTTTGGGAAGGTTCATGCATTGAGTGATGTATCACTTGATATTAATGAGGGCGAGTTGTTTGGGTTAATTGGGTCAGATGGTGCAGGCAAAACTACTTTGTTCAGAACGATTGCTACACTTTATAAGCCGGATTCAGGCCACGCCTCTGTTTTGGGATACGATACAGTGAAAGACTATAAAAATATCAGGCCGCTGCTTGGATACATGCCTGGCCGATTTTCACTCTATCAGGATCTTACAGTGGAAGAAAATATCCGGTTTTTTGCGTCAGTATTTGGTACCACCGTCGAAGAGAACTATCAAATGATTGAACCTGTTTATCGGCAGATTGAGCCTTTTAAAAACAGGTTAGCAGGGAATTTGTCCGGAGGAATGAAGCAGAAGCTTGCTTTGAGCTGTGCACTGATTCACAAACCCAGACTGCTCATTCTTGATGAACCTACTACCGGAGTGGATGCTGTATCCAGGAAAGAGTTCTGGGAAATGCTTCAGCTTTTGGTCAGTGAAGTCACAATCATTGTGGCAACTCCTTACATGGAAGAAGCGGTACTTTGCAACCGGGTGGCATTTATCCAGGAAGGAAAAATTTTGCAGGTCGATACACCTGATGAGATCATATCATCATTTACTAAACCTCTCTTCAGAATTAGTTCAGAAAACAGATTCACATTGATTCGCACGCTCAAGACTTATCCTTTTGCTGATTCTGTCTATGTATTTGGTACCGGAATCCATTACACAGATCGGCGCGGCATTCCGGATATGGATCA
>PWLN01000219.1 GCA_003559375.1 Balneolaceae bacterium
ACCGTTTCGTATCGGAAAAAACATGGTATTTCTATACGGATCAAATCACAGCGCCACCTCGTAAACGGGTTCGATGTTGAGCCAGGTGATGGGGAATGATAGAAATACCATGTTTGGGGCGTTGGGGATCGTGCCGAAAGAAACATGGTATGTTTGTGCGTACTCAGCACATGGCTCGTCATCGAAGAACAGATAAGGGGTTAACCGCTGAATATCATCGAATAAACATACCATGTTTGGGGTGTTCGGGTGCGTGCCGAAAGAAACATGGTATGTTTATACATACTCAGCATACAGCTCGACATCGAAGAACAGATAAGGGTTGAACCGTTGCATATCATCGAATAAACATACCATGTTTGCTATATGGTGATTGATCTGTTGCTCATTACCCCTTTCTACTTGATCAACGTCAGCCGCCGGCTTATAACTGTGCCTCCGGCCTGCAGGCGGTAGATGTACACACCGCTGGAGAGATTCCTGGCATCGAAAGCAACAGTATGGCGGCCGGCGGCGGCCTGTCCGTCGACCAGAGTGGCCACGTGGCGGCCGGTGATGTCGAACGCATCCAGGCGCACCTGCCCGGCTTGCGGGAGTTCATAGCGGATTTGTGTAGTTGGGTTGAACGGGTTCGGGAAGTTCTGGTAAAGAGCGATGGAAGTGGGCAATGTGGGGTCATCTTCAGGCACTGGTCTTCCGATATCTGTAAGTTCTTCAGCAGCAATACTGAAGTCACTGAACTCTGTGATGCCTGCTGCACACAGATATCTGATACCATCAAACACTTTTTCTGTTGAATTCAACGGATTCCACAAACCCTCAGATAGTTCGCTTCTTTGAACAATTACGCTATTGTTCAGGTCATTTTCATGAACAATACCCGCAGGATCAAGGCATACCTCAAACTCTACCGGATTACTGCCCTCCGGTACGCCAAAACCTAATTTATTGATCATCCAGTAGCCGTGAGCGAGCTCTTTTGGGGTAACCTGGTTTCCTGAACCGGATAGTGCCGAATTGCTACCAAATTCGTTTAACTCAGGTCTTTCATCATATCTTGTTACAAATAATGTCCCGCCATTATGCAGGCTTCCCGCAGTACTATTCTGTTTTGCCGATCCTTCACCGACTGAAACGGTTACACCTACATCTGCTAAAAGTTGTCCGGTTTCGTCGGGCTCTGCTTTAGCTGTTGCCGTTTCGTCAGGATTGGAAATTGGCAAGCACATACTAAACTCACTTGTAATATACTCATCGGCAACTGAAACAGTGGCGCTTACATATCTGTGTTCGTCTTTTAGGTCTCCCACAGTAAAGCTAAGTGCTGATCTGCCCAGTGATGACACTGCAGGTGTGATATAGTGTGAGCCAAGATACTCCTGGCCAGCCCCATAACTGGATCCATATGTGTACATATTTGCTGCGCAACGGGTATTGCCAAATACTTCGATGGTGTATTCTTTAATACCAAATACGGAATGGTCAAACCATCCTTCAATCTGCAGTGTATTTTCTGAACGTATTACCTGTGCAATGACGGGATAGTTCAGCATTCCATTGGGGCCATTTTCACCGATAAACAGATGCCGTAATGAAACCCCATCACCTTTTAAATCTATACCTACAGGCGAATCTATGTGATTTTGCGTAAGTAGAACACGCTGCCAGCCGGCTGATGACATTGAATTGTGCCTTTCAAAATCCTCAATTGCCGGAAGCACAATACCCGCTCCCGATGCCCTAATATTATTGGCTTTAAATGTGGCTTCCTTGCCATCTGATATCAGAATACCGTAACCACCTGTTTCAATGTCGTTATTGTTGAAAGTAGATCCCTTTAACCTGAAATCTTCGAAGTCTTCAAATCGTGAAACATTTGAGATAAGTATACCACCTTCATCCGATTGGATGACATTCTCCGAAATGTCTAAATCTTTGCCGGTACCCGTTACCTGAATGCCCCATTCGCCCGATTCAATGGTATTCTGTTTCACCTGATGATTCTTACCGGTCACTATAACAGCACCGTCGATGCTCCCGACTAATAAATCCCACATTGAAGAGTTTGATAATTCCATATCCCAGGCCTTAATTTGGTTTTCTGTAGCTGTGTTGGATTCACCTCCCACAGAAAGTGCCTGGCGGTGGGTTGCCATCTCGTTATTTTCGAACCTGTTTTGCTGTCCAAAAATCCAAACGCTTTGATCAGACGCATATATCTCTTTCTGTTCGTCGTTAAACGTTGCAAACGATGAGCTTATACCAAATGTATTATGGCTGATCACATTACCAGTTGGCCAGACCCCCTCCGGCCCAGGAACAGATGGACCACTACCGCCATCGAATCTTAGCAATTCTTCAGCCGAGTTAAATATCCATATATCAATATGATGGCCTCCTATACGGTTTGCCGCATCCGGTGCACCTCCTATAATATTATTACTGCCGAGTATATCAATACCTCTGACATTTGTGTCTCTTATTTGCGGCTCGGAAGGTATGGATATCAAATTGCCGCCATTTCCAATTCCAATACTATTATTCTGTAATCTATTTCTGTGAGCCATGTAATCAATTAGTACCTGAACTGACCCTGCATAAAGATCTCCATCAGACCTTAAAAGCATGTTGCCGGCAATTACATTATCCTTGATAAGATTGTCAGAAGACATAATGTGCAGCCCAGCACCGATTTCGTTGGGAAAGCCCCCTAATTCTACTGCTTTACACCCACCAAGTGTACTCTTTGACAAAAATTTTCCACCAATAACGCATGATGGGGCCCCACCACCCTTTGCTGTAGTTCCAGAAAAATCGGTACCAATCCGGTTGTTTTCTATAATGGTATTATTTGCACCGGTTCCAATTTTTAAATTTGCCAAAGGAAAATTGTGAATGACCATTCCCCGAATTTCTGAACCACCCCCGCCCTGTTTTATGTATAAACCTGCCCAATCTATATTTGAACCAATTTCTGTAGTATTAAATATCTGTAACGGCCCTGCCAACTCTACAAATCCTCCAGCTTGCGTAGTACCATCGAGAATAATGCGGGATTCAAATGGAGGAAGCGGATCATCAACATCCTCTACAGAGATTAGCGGTTCACCCGGAATATCAAAATGGATGGTAGCCCCGCCGCGTGCGTTTGCCGTTTGGATTGCGGCACGCAGGGTACACTCGGGCAATTCTTCACCGTCAATTTCGATGAGTTCACCGGTAT
>PWLN01000172.1 GCA_003559375.1 Balneolaceae bacterium
CTGCGTCGGCAAGACACTCCATCTCTGCGCGGTCTATGGCACTCTCTTCCACCAGAATGCCTTGACGTTCATAACGCTTACGCTGACGACTGAATCGCAGTACAATAGCTCGAAGCTTCGAATACTTAGAGGCTCGCCGCGTCAGTGCAGCATCTCCGCTGGGTAAAAAGACAAGGTGTGATAAGTCAGCGCACCCCATACAAAGAGGGCGTTCGGCCTCAAGTCTAAGCAGACGCCCGCTTCCGAGTTCTTCACCGCACTCAGCGCATACCGCGTCACTAATGATCTTAAAGACAACGATGTCTGATGCCTTTTCCGGCGGATTTTTCTTTATCATGATGTCAAGATTGTTTTAACATTCTTTTCAATGAATACAAGGGGCTTTCAGGGTACCGCTATCACTCGAAGCGGATAATCCCTCACCCTGATTCGGGCTGTCTCTGTTCCGGATGAAGGATCGATGCGAACTACAGTATCATCCTGGGAAAGTGCTACCCACAGGAAACCAGCCTGTACGGCCGCGTGTGCGGGTTCACCATCAACAGGAATTCGTTCTGACACACGGTTTGTCGCAGGGTCTATTCGGATTATTTCATTCTGCTCGGATACCGCAATCCATACAGCGTTGTCTCCAACTGAGATTCCGGGGAAGTAAAGATCGGGCTCCAGTTCCACTTCGGCCTGAATGCCGCCCGAAGCCGGGTCAACCCGCAAGAGGCGGCCATCAGGGTGAAAGATCCAGAATGAATCAAATCCAAGAACCATATCACCGCCACCCAGCTCGGCCCGCACGACGCGGCTTTCAGTAGAACCCGGGGAATAGAAGTGAACTTCGCCCCTGTCCCCAGTGATGACAGCGATCTCTTCAGGGCCGGCAGCCATCGCATGTATTCGATCGGGTGGTTTGAGCATGTTCAATAGCTCGCCGGTGCCGGTATCATGTCGGCTAACCAGTGAACGCTCGCCGTCCATTGCATAGATGCCGTGATCAGCAGCGCTCACTCTCCAGACGTCCATGTTGAGCGGAATCGTCTCCATCAGCCGGCGTGTCTCTGCATCAATTCGTTGCAGCATCCCGCCGCTGCTGCCCACCCACACTGCGCCATCCCAATAAACAAGATCTGCCGGATCGCTCCGAAAACCCAGATTGATGCGCGCCACTACTTCGGCCTGCCGCGCATCGATTACGGTAACCGATCGGTCTGCACGACTCAACACCCAAACTGATCCTTCTGCATCGTTCGGAGCCGGTGCTTCATTGCTCCCCCCAGCGAGATAGCCCATAATCAGGACAAACACCAGCAGGGTACTGTGACGCACAAGCCCTGTTTTATTATGGCAAATTGAACGGTAGAATTTATTGATATTCATGATTAATTTTCTGCCAGTATGTGAAATTACTATTGATATGTCAAGTTTAAAAGTATGGATGCAGAAATCGGTAATGCCTTGTCAGCAATGATCAGACGTGGTCGAATATCTGTGAAGAATGCACATAAAGTAATTGAGCAATTTACCCGGATTCCGATTCGGTGTATAACTATTCGTTTGCAAGAAGCTCTTGCTTTTGTGCTAGATTGTGCAAGGCAATTTCGTACTCCGATATTAAGTTTGGATAAAAAAATGATTGAACTGGCCCAACAACTTCAGGTTACAACATTGGAGGTATCACTATGAAGGTTTATACATATTCTCAAGCCAGGCAAAAGTTAGCAAAACTGCTTAATGAAGCCCGTTTGGAGGGTGAGGTCGCCATTAAGAAGCGTGATGGCCAAACGTTTATTCTCAGGCCGGTAAAAGAACATGGATCCCCGCTGGATATTGAAGCAGTAGATCTTGATCGATACCGGACCTGTGTGGGGAGTAATTGATTCCCATGATGGCGCATCGGGACTGACTGTGCTAATCCGGGACTTCATGCCAAAACCCGGTCTCTGGCAGAAAAATCAGTCAGGTTCAACGGAGGTACTCTACCAGTGGTTTAAACCCCTAAGAAAATGAACGAACATCCAGCATCTCAACAATTATAATCAGTCATCAGTTACTCCCCCCTAATCTATACACAATCTAAATTTCTCAAAAACCAAACTGTTTGTTGTGAGGAAAAAGCGTTTTCAGTACCTTAATTATAGAGTTTATTGTCCAAATATCTAAATAGAACTGTCAATAAAGATGTCACCAAATTACCCGCTGTAGCTTACAAAACGCTGTAATAGTAAACAGCTTTGGCGGTCCACTTTTCACTTTTCACTAAAAAAATTAAATCATGGCTGTATTTATTACCGATACTTGTATTAACTGTGGTGCTTGCGAACCCGAATGCCCGAATCAGGCAATTTATGAACCGGGTGTTGAATGGTCTATGGCCGAAGGTACAATTCTGTCTGGAATGGTAACACTTCTGAATGGTCAGGAAGTTGATGCTGAAGAAATGCAGGCTCCTCTATCTGATGAATTTTATTTTATCGTCCCAGACAAATGCACCGAGTGCAAAGGCTTTCATGAAGAAGAGCAATGTATCGCATTTTGTCCGGTACCCGATTGTATTATACCAGATCCTGATCATCCGGATACTGAAGATGAGTTACTCGCAAGGCAGGCTTTTCTTCACGGATAGGATATGTAATCAAATAAGCAATTTACGAACATAAAAGACAGATTATGTCTACAAGTGTGCTTTCACCGGAAATGAGAAAGGCCGTAGTACGATTTTCCGGTGATTCCGGAGACGGCATGCAATTAACAGGAGATATGTTTTCTCAGTCTTCAGGGCAGGCGGGGCACGATCTCACCACTACACCCGATTTTCCCGCCGAAATACGAGCTCCGCAGGGAAGTATTGGAGGTGTATCAAGCTTTCAGATACAAATTGGCGGTACTGAAATCTATACCCCTGGCGACCAGGTAGATGTATTGGTGGTTATGAATCCGGCTGCACTTAAAGCCAACCTTCATTTCCTTAAAGCGGGCGGAACTATCATTGCGGATAAGGACAGCTTCAACTCAAGAAATTTGAAGAAAGCTGACTATGAATCTAATCCATTGGATGATGGTACTCTTGAAGATTACCACATCATCCGGGCTCCGGCAACTTCTTTAACAAAAGAAGCACTTAAAGACCTTGGCCTTGAAAATCAGGCAATGGTACGCAGTAAAAACATGTTTGCACTTGGAGTGGTATCCTACATTTTCAGCAGGCCGCTTGCGAATCCCAAATCTTTCATTGAGAAGAAGTTTGCAAACAAGCCGATATTGATTGAAGCCAACAAAAGGGCGCTCGAAGCTGGATTCAGTTTCGCAGAGAGCACAGAATTGTTTGGGGCATCTATAGTAATCCCGCCAGCAAAACTACCCAAAGGAACCTATCGGAATGTTGACGGTAATACAGCCGTTGCATGGGGCTTGCTAGCTGCTGCTGAAAATTGCGGGAGAAGACTATCCCTTTGTTCATATCCCATCACCCCGGCATCAGAAATTCTTCATGAATTATCTGCCAGAAAAGATATGGGTGCCATTGTTTTTCAGGCTGAAGATGAAATTGCTGCGATTTGTGCCGCTATCGGTGCGGCATTCAGCGGCAACCTTTCAGCTACTTCCACCTCTGGCCCTGGCGCATCTCTGAAAACGGAAGCGATGGGGCTTGCGGTGATTTCAGAAATTCCGTTGGTAGTGGTTAATGTTCAGCGCGCCGGGCCTTCAACAGGCCTGCCTACCAAAACCGAGCAAAGCGATTTATACCAATCACTCTATGGTAGACACGGTGAGGCTCCACTGGTTGTGATGGCCGCCAGCTCTCCCGATGATTGCTTCTATTACAGTTACATGGCCTCCAAAATTGCAATTGAACATTCAACTCCCGTTATTCTTCTAACCGATTCTTATCTGGCAAGCGGAACCAGCCCCTGGAGAATTCCTGAAAATGGGGAACTTCCGGATATAAAAATTCCACGATTTGAAAAACCCGCCGAAGAATGGGAACCCTAAATGAGAGGGCCTGAATATCTGAACCGATACTGGATGAGCCCGGGTGACAAAGGTTTTGAACACCGTATCGGAGGCCTTGAAAAAAAAGAGATCACCGGTAACCTGACGTATGAGCCGTCGAATCACGAAAAAATGACCAAAATTCGTGAAGATAAGATTGAACGAATTGCCCAAAAACTTCCAAAGCAGAAATTGATTGGAGCACAATCTGGCAAGCTGCTTGTAACAGGCTGGGGAAGTACTCATGGCGCAATCAATATGGCAGTAAGTGAATTACTTGAAGATGGAGAAAAACATATAGGATTTACTCATTTCAATTACATCAAACCATTGCCTGAAAACACAGAAGAAATTCTTTCACGGTTTGAGAAGATCCTGGTCTGTGAACTCAATAACGGGCAATTTGTGAATTATCTCAAATCAAAATTCCCGAAATTCAACTATCTGCAGTTTAACAAAATTCAGGGACAGCCATTCTTTATATCCGAAATCAAAGCTGAAATTATTAACTCCTTATCACAGTAGCAATGGAAACCGCTGTAAATGACAACTTTACGGAGCTTACCCGAAAAGACTTTGTAAGTGATCAGGCTGTACGCTGGTGTCCGGGCTGCGGTGATTTTATGATCCTGGCAAACATGCAGAAAGCGTTTGCCCGTATGAAGCATAAGAAAGAAAATTTTCTGAGTGTTTCAGGAATTGGCTGTTCATCCAGAATTACCTATTACCTTGATACTTATGGCATTCATTCTATCCACGGGCGTGCCATTGCAGTGGCTACAGGGGCGAAACTTGCTAATCCTGAACTGAATGTATGGGTTTTTACCGGTGATGGTGACTGTATGGCGATAGGCGGCAACCACTTTATCCATGCATGCAGGCGAAATACTGATTTAAACATCGTCATCTTTAATAATAAAATTTACGGGATGACAAAAGGCCAGTCGTCCCCCACTACCCCTGTAGGTTTAAAAACAAAAACATCGCCGGAAGGCAGCTACGAAATTCCTTTTAATATAGGTGAAATTGCAATCGGCGCAGGTGCCACATTCTTTGCACGCGTACCAGATAATAACCACGAACTGATGGAAAATGTGATGATGCAGGCCTACCATCATAAGGGTACTTCTGTAATTGAAGTACTTCAGAATTGTGTGATCTTTACTGATGGCATCCATGAACAGATAACCGGCCGTGACACCAAAAATGATAACCAGATAATAGTAGAACATGGCAAACCATTGGTCTTTGGTGGAGATAAAAAGATGGGGCTTCGTGTTGAAAATATGCGGCTTGTAAAAGCTGAACTTGAAAACGGAACCGCTGGAAGTGCTTTGATTCATGACTCCGGCGACGTTCACTCACAACTGCATATGGCCCTTGTAAAAATGCAGATACCTGATTACCCGGTGGCAATGGGTGTAATCAGAAAAGTAGAAAGTGCCTCTTATGCAGAAAGTGTTCATTCAGCAATATCATCAGCCATAAAGCGAACAACTTTCAGGAATGTTCATGATCTGTTCCACAGCGGGAATACATGGAAAATCGAATGATTGCCTTTCGTTATTGCGGCGAATTATTTCACCGCAGTAGCTTCGAGCTCTATCAGGAGTTCGGGCTGAGCCAACCTGCTTACACCCAACAGTCTGGTCAAATCACAATTCTTCTGACCAACTCCATGGATTGATACATCGACGTTTCATTTGTTGCACTCCATTTATATTTAATATTTAAGTTCTGACCAATACCGGTAATGGGAATGACTGAACCGATTATTAATGAACTCATCTAATTATATGATTCTATTTTGTTAAATAACAGTGTTTTACCCCTTCATCTGGCCAATGTTTTTTGACTTCCGGGTTAGTATTGCTAAAAGTGATAATGCACCAAAAAGAACATCCTGCAAAAAGTATGGCATCCTCCCATCACGGTTTTCTTTTCGTGACAGAAACATAAGGTACCCTGCCTCTATCAATGGAATATTCTTCCAGCTTCCACCATTTCTGATGGCCAATTTTGCAGCTTCCATAATGTACCACTGAAAGTTCAAAGCTGGTTCAACTACAATACGGTTCACAAGAGGTTCAGTTGTACTTCCGTTCGAAAATGAATGCACAATACCTGCGGGTATTTCAATTGATTCACCCTCACCAAGTATTCTTTCTTCCCCATTTACTCTTGCTATCATTTTCCCGGACATAACATGAAATGTCTCTTTTTGAATCACATGCACATGTGGCTCGGGGCCTTTAGCTCCTGGCGCCAGTACATTCTCAAACTCAACGCTTGGTGCAGCAGGGTCGGGGGCACTGTAGAAAGTAAATCGTTCCCCCTCTTTTTCCAGGTTTAATTCGATCTTGTTCATAATTTCAATTTATTTTTATGTTTTCAAAGAATACATTTGCCAGCTACTCATCGACAGCGAATTCACACGACACTTTTGGATTCCAGTCATAAAACAAACCATTTGAATTATCCTTTTCAGTCCATACATGAAGCGCCCAAAAACCAAGCTCTTGGTTGGCATGGTAATGCTGACCCAAAATCATTGGTGGTTCTGCAGTTGCCGGCACAATATCGAATGGGATGATATACTCCACTCCAATAAATTGAAGGCCTCCACCTTGAAGCGGTTCATAAAGTAGTACTTGAGGTTCTTTATGGTTGGTACGACCATCAAAAAACTGCATCCTGCCATAATGATAACCCATCCCCCCTTCCTGAGGATGCTCCACACATGGTGATAGAACAGTATTCCAGCCGGCTTCCATGGCTGCTTCAACATTGTGATAGGCCTGCGTCGCATTTCGAATTTCAGAGATCAATAAATCCAGATCTGGTTCATCATACTCTGCCGATGTTGAGTCGGAACATGAGATTACTAATCCTGCCAGAACCAAAAGTATTGTTGAAGGAATAAGATATTTCATAGTTGATCTGTTTTTTAGGTTTTAAAATTACTATTCGATACGTTGAGGAATCATCTTGCAGGAGTAAAAATTTCCACCTGGTTGTCGACGGGAGGAAGTGTCGAGAGGTACTCATAAATAGCCCCAAGGTCTTCCTCTTCCATGCCAGCATACATCATCCACGGCATAATTGTCTGAAATTGGCCGGGCTGAACCTCATGTGGAACAAATGATGTATCAGCATAGATTTTGAATCGTGCAATAAACTGATCCCTGGTCCAATTCCCAATACCGGTTGGGTGTGGTGTGAGATTTGCTGAACGAACAATTGAACCATCAGGCATCGGATACTCATTTCCACCTGCATATGGTTCACCTACAAATTCACCCCGTTCCATCCTGGTATGACAATCTGTGCAGGCAGCAGCTGTAATCAAATATCGCCCATAGTTAATCACTTCACTTTTTTCAGGCCTTGGCTGCAGGTTTGGCCTCATGGGCATGGTATTAATCAACAAGCTCACTGGAAAATCTGCCTTTGATGATGACAATTCATTTTCTATCGGATCCAGGCTACGCAAATATGCAATTACAGCATAAATGTCTTCTTCATCGAGCTGTGAATAATGTGGATAGGGCATGATAGGGAAAAGTGCTGTACCATCTTTGGAAACTCCTGATGTGATAGCCCTGAAAATTTCCCCATCAGTCCAATCTCCAAGAGCTGCAGGTGTCAGGTTTCTTGAAACAAAACTGCCGGGAACACCGATTTGCTGATCAAAAACTTCACCTCCCGCACCCAGTGTCTCAGGAACAGGCGGCCCTGTAAACAGGCTGAAATCACGCACAGCATGGCAGTCCATGCAAAGCATCACATGATTAGCCAGGTAACGGCCTCTTTCTATTTTCGATTCAGTAATTTCAATTTGAATTTCTGGTGCCGGACCAACATTTGGCAGCATGAATTTGATATAACCAACCACAATTACAATCATCGCAATTAATATTGCAATGATGTATAAAATATATCTAAGAAACCGGTTCATAATTCATTGATTATTATGTGAATTGAGTAGTTTTATTTACTAATCTGAGTGCTATTAATTACTGTAAAACATTCTCATTGATTCAGTTAACAAGTGAACTAATTCAAATAAGTATTTTACACTAAATACAGAAAAAAAGGATCGAACAGCTCAGTCGGGATATTTTTTTCTCCATAGCATTTTCAATTTTGTTACATTCTACGCATGACAAATAATGATCGATCTGCAGTATTTTTTTTATTATTACCAATGAGTTAGGTTTGATTTTCAAAAAAGTATATGATTGAAAATTTTATATGAATCATGCATAATCCCACAAAATTAATTCAAAAATTCTCGGAAGGAGACAGTACAGCTCTGAACCAGCTTTTTGAAATTATATATGACGAGTTACACAGTGTTGCAAAAAAGCAACGCAGCAGGTGGCATGGTACAGAAACCTTAAATACCGTTGCCCTGATTCATGAAACATATTTGAAACTTTGGAAAAATCAGCCTAACCATATTGAAAACAAGCGCCATTTTCTTGCAATTGCAGCGAAAGCGATGCGGCAAATCCTGATCAACTATGCTGAAAAACGAGCAGCACAAAAACGTGGTGGCGATTTTATACCTGTTACAGCAGATGACCTGAATCTTATTGCTGATGATCATGCTGCTGAGGAGTTATTGGAAATGCATTTAACTCTGAACAAGCTCGAGAAACTGAATAACAGACAAAGTAAAGTTTTTGAGTGCCGCTTTTTTGGTGGTATGACAGTAGATGATACGGCTTTTGCTCTCAATATATCTCCTTCTACCGTGAAGAGAGATTGGCAGGCTGCCTGTAACTGGGTGTATTCTGAACTTAATAAGTGACATTATATCACTCATTTTCCTGTAATCAACGTAATGATTATAATTCCGAATTCAATAACCTTGCTAATCATAAGATTTGACTTCTGACAGAAAACATATCGCCAAAGAACTTGCTGAAAAACTTCTTGATTATCCCGAGCATGAATGGGATCAACTGATAAGCCAATGGAGTGGAGATGATGTAGAATTAAAATCAGAACTCGAACACTATGCCGGACATAATCGTAATGCAAGAAACTTTATTGAAGAGTTTCAACAACGAATCTATAAGCTTACGAAGTCTTCCCTTGACCCTGTTCCTTCTGAGGGGGAGGAATTCGGTGAATACAAACGCATCCGGAAAATTGGTGCCGGAGGCAGTGCTACAGTCTATCTTGTTGAAAAGCGCAACGGGGAAAAAGGTGCCCTGAAACTATTACGTGGTATGTTACCTGATAAAAATTCTGCTCAGCGTTTTGAGTCGGAGCGCTTGATCCTCTCCAGGCTAAACCACCCCAATATTTCACGGCTGATTGAAGGTGGTATCACATCAACCGGAGAGCCTTATGTTATCATGGAGTATATTGAGGGCATCCCCATTGATGAGTGGTGCAACAAAAAGAAACTCGGGATAAATGAACGCATCCGCCTCTTCCAAAAAGTTTGCCGTACAGTTCATTTTGCCCATCAAAATTTGGTAGTGCATCGGGATATAAAACCCGAACATGTACTGATTAATGATGAAGGTGAAGTTAAACTTATTGATTTTGGTATTGCAAAACTACTACAGGCCGATCTTCCGGAGGTTGCTTCTATCCATACCCGTACAGGAATGAGAATAATGACACCTGAATTCGCCAGTCCTGAGCAGGTGCGAGGTGAAAACATTACTACTGTCTCGGATGTGTATTCACTTGGCGTTCTGCTCTATTATCTGCTATCGGGGCAAAAACCATACAGGCTAAGTACTACATCCATGCTCGAAATAGAGCGTGTTGTATGTGAGCTGGAACCACCGAAGCCAAGCGAAGCTGTGTCAGGAACCACTATCCTGTCGGGCAGTACAAATTCCGGACATCCACTCAATCCTGATGAAGCTGCCACACACCGTGGCATAGATGCTGCCCGGCTGATCAAACAGCTATCCGGCGATCTCGACCGGATTGTGATGATGGCAATGTGGAAAGAGCCAAACAAACGATATTCATCAGCTCTTGCGCTATCTGATGATCTGGACAACTACCTCAACGGCGATCCTGTTATTGCTCGTGCTCCAACTCTCAGATACAGGATCAGAAAATTCGTCTACCGCCATAAGATATCTGTCACAGCAGCAGTAATTGCAGTATTTGCCTTAACAGGAGGACTATTAGGAACGTTGTGGCAGGCCAGGCAGGCACAACTAAATGCCGAGCAGGCAGAAATACAGGCTCAGCGTGCAGAACAGGTTGCTTCTTTTCTTGTAGAACTTTTTGAAGAGTCGGATCCCACTAAAGCCAATGACGGTTCAAAAACTGCCCGTGAAATGCTTGATGAAGGTTTTGAAAAAGTTCAAACCGAATTGGACGGTCAGCCTTCAGTACAAGCCCAGATGCTCGGAATGATAGGAAAAGTTTACCAGAATCTTGGCTTTTACGACCAGGCTCACACGGCTCTTCAAAAAGCTGTAGAAGGTTTTGAAGAAACAGAAGAAATTTCACCCCGGTATGTTACGGTATTGCTTGAATTGGCAAATCTTCAATACAGGATGGGAATGCTTGATCAGGCTGAAATATCTTCACTGGAAGCTCTTCAGTTAAACAAAGAATTCTATGGTGATATTCATCCTGAAGTGGCCAGTGTACTGAATACCCTTGCCTTGATTTATGAGGGAAGGGGCGATTTGGAAAGCGCAATGAACATGATCCGGAAAGTAATTGATATCCGAAGACAGGAGCCTGAACCTGGAAGTAATCTTGCGGCAAATCTCAACAATCTCGCTATCATGCTTCACCGGGCCGGTGAATTGGATGAATCTGCCGAACTCTTTGAAGAGGCTTTAGTAGTAGTAGAATCTATTTGGGGTGATATTCATCCATATATGGCATTTACACTCAACGGCTATTCAGGTGTACATCAACTGCGGGGTGACTTTGATCTTGCTGAAGCAACTATGCGACGTGCACTGGAAATCGGAAAAACTGTATTTCCAGAGGATCACCCCTTCAATGCAGTAGTAATGCATAATATGGGCAGGCTTTTTGAAACGACAGATAATCTTGTGGAAGCTGAAAATTTTTATACAAGTGCACTTCATCTTCGAAGAAGTTCCTTACCCGCCAGCCATCCGGACCTTGCTTCCTCGCTTGACGGCCTGGCAGGAATATTGATCCAAACCGGCAGAGCTGCAGAAGCTGAACCCTTATTGCGCAAATCACTTGATATCAGTATCAATGCTTATGAAGAGGGTGACTGGCGTATTGCATTGGTTGAAGCAAATCTTGCCCGAAGCCTCCTGCAGCAACAACTATACGAAGAAGCTGAAAACCTGCTTCAAAAAAGTTATTCCACACTTCTCACCGCTCGCGGCAATGATGACGTTCACACAAATCGTGTTTATCAGGATCTTGAAACCATCAGGTCAATTGAGCGGTAAACAGAGGCTCTATGAAAAAAAAATCAGACATGGATTTTTAAGCTAAGGATACATCATATAAAGCAGATAACCCTCCGTGATTTTCAGTGAACTCTGTGCCAATAAAAATCAAATAATATCATATATATACATTCTAATAAAATAAAATGCCTGATCTCACATTCGATCATTATACTATCAGGGTATCAAACCTTGTGAAAAGTACACAATTCTATAAGAGCATTCTGGGATTGCAGGAGATTGAAAACCGAACTGAAAAACCGCATATTCGCTGGCTTTCATTAGGAGGAAAATCTGAATTACATATTACTGAAGGAAATACTGAAGGTATCAGCACGAATGTAGGTATTCATATGGCAATGCGATTAAAAAACTTTGACGAATTTCTTGATCACCTTCATCATCACAATATAATCCCGCATAACTCTAAAGGAGAACCTGACAAAATTACCATTCGAACAGACGGAATAAGACAGGTTTATTTTCAGGATCCTGATGGGTACTGGATCGAAGTCAATGAAGCTGAATTGCTTCAGGGTTGAATTTTGATTATTCATTATTGGTTCATTGGTGTATGAATATGTAGTGGATATCAGATGCTGGATGCGGGTGGCGCGATAGCGACATCCCGACCGCTCGGGAATGCTGGAAAATGTTGTTATTTATCGAACCAAAAAAAACAACACATTGCTAAATTTTTTGACATTTAAAATATGCTTTACACAAACATCAAAAATAATATAGCCATCGTAACCGGGGCAAGCAGGGGTATTGGATTTGCAATATCCAATGCTCTGCTAAACGAAGGTGTTTATGTTGCAGGCTGGAGCAGGAATGCCCCTGAGGATTTTCAGCATGAACGTTTTGTTCATATTAAAACCGACCTGACCAAAGAAGACTCGGTAAATAATGCTTACCTCAATACGGTTGGATCATTTGGAAAACAGATCAACATATTGGTGAATAATGCCGGAGTGGGTTATCGCGGTCCTCTCGATTCAATGGATCCGGAAAAATGGAGATATCTGTTTGACCTGAACGTACACGGCTTATTCTATGCAACCAGACTGGTAATTCCGGGTATGAAAGAAAATGAGTCGGGACATATTATCAACATTTCATACCCAGAATTAC
>PWLN01000078.1 GCA_003559375.1 Balneolaceae bacterium
TGATGGATTCAAGCATGATGGTGCTGAACACACGAAGTTTGCTCATTCCGATGGAGATCAGCATTCCGATTTCCCTCATTCTTTCAAACAGTGCCATCAGCATGGTATTCAAAATGCCGAATGCCAAAGCTGCCATGATAATCATGGTTATGATGATCACCATCACGCCACCCAGTTCAACAAGCATGCTGAGTTCCGGGGAAAGCTGACGCCAGGTTTGCGCATTAATTCCGGCAAATTGTTCATTGAGATACGATACTTTATCACCAGCAAGGTCTTCATGAGCGAGTATCATGCCTATTTCGTGGTAAATAGGTTTCTCACTCAGCAGGTCAATGAATTCATCAGACCTTATAAATACATTGGTTTTGTCGTATTCGATTGAAGCCGATCTGAAAATTCCGACGATGTTGAATGATGCCGAAATAAGTTCATTATCGACGTTTTCAAATGTGAGAACCACTCGATTCCCAATTTCCATATTATGCTCATTCGCCATTTCAGCACCTATCAGAACAGCCGAAGAAATTTCAGAATCGAGATATTCCCCTTCAATCAGGTTTTCATGGAATGTTGTGGTTTGTCTTTCCTTTTTCGGATCAATACCGCGGATACGAACACCGGATGTTTTTACCGGAGATTGAAGCATGCCATCTGTTATGGTTCGTGAGGTATGGCTCATTACCCGTGTATCATTTTCGAGCCGGTTTATGATTTCATCATGATCCGGAATGTAGAGCCAGGAATATCCTTCGGCTAAAAATTCAGGATGGTGGATTTGGACGTGAGTAAGCTCACTTTCTATCATGTAATCGATACGCTGCTGCATCAGGCCATTTATAATTCCCACGGTAACAACCCCGGCCCAAAGGCCTGCCACGATAGCGGCAAGCAAAACACTGCTTCTTGCCGGATGTCTCCAGATGTTTCTCCAGGCAATAGTGATTAAGGTTTTCATGTAATTGGATTTAAAAATTCGTGTTATTATCTCCCGGTTATGATCGTGCGGCATCAAGGATATTGAATCGTGATATTTTAACCAGCGGGAACATGAATACGGCAACTGCTACCAGGAACACAAAAAGGCCCTGCCTGTAAAATTGATCCGGTGCAAAAGACATTGGGATGATCGGGTCATACCCCATGTCCATCACGGCTTGTGCTGCTTCTCCACTAAGATTGATCGGATCAATCATTACTAAAATCAGCCATGCGATAAAAATTCCAATCATCACGCCGATAATGCTAATCAGGATGGTTTCAATAAATAATACCATCGACAGTTTAAATCGCTGCATTCCTACAGAGAGTAATACGCCAAACTCCCTCATGCGCTCGAGGGTCATCGTGAGGATGGTGCCTAAAAAGCCAAACCCGATCACTACATAGAGCACAAACGTGAGCAGCCGCGGAGTGGCAAGGTCCATCTCCATGAGTTCAAGTATTTCCGGTATCAATTCCGGCCAGGTATATACTGCCAGCTCTTCATTGTCCAGTTCATTTTTCAAAGATGATGCCACCGAGTTTGTTTGCCTTTCATGCTGAGGGGCGATCATAAGACCGGTAATAAAACCCTCCGCCGAAAGCAGGTACTGTGCAGTGTCGAGGGCCATAAAGACTCCGTTGTTGTTCAGTTGCCTCACTGGATGGTCCATGATGCCTACAATTTCAAACAAACCACTCGCTGACATACCGAACCGGCCCTGGCCGATGAGAACAAGCGTATCGGCAACTCCCAATTGCAGCCGTTCGGCAAGCCCTCTTGCAAGAACCACAGCCTGTTCATTCATCTCAAAGAGTCGTCCTTCGGTCAGGTAGTTTTCAATGTCGTTAAATTGTTTTTCTTTTTGAGGATTTTTACCGAAGACTACCGATCCGCGCGTTGACATGTGATTGGCAGCCAGCATAAATGTTTCAATCCTGGGTGCCATTCTTTCGATTCTTGAATCAGCATTCATAATCCGATTTCTCAACTCCTCATCATACCAGAATGAGTTGTCAAGTGAGGATTCTTCGTCATACCGGAAATCCTGAACCTGTATATATCCGGTATTAAAACTCACTATGCGGTCAATCATAACTTCGTAACTTCCGCGATTTACTGACTGCATTATAATTGCAATCATCACTGCAAAAATGATTGCTGAAACTGTAATGATTGTGCGGCGTTTATTTCTCCAGATGTTTCTCCACGCCAGTTTAATATAGATCCTCATCGTTCATCCCTTTGTTTAACTGGTTATTATCTAAACCGCCCTTAGTCGGCAGGTGAAGGTGTTACCGTATGCGCTGCATATTTGCTCTCGAGAAGAAATTCTCGTCAATGTCTATATCAAATTCCATGCTGCGGTAAACCAGAATCGTTTGTTCATTTTCTTTACCCGCAGGAGTTACGGTGATTCGCGTTGGGATGGTGCGCCCTCCCATATCCCGGATTTCATCCATAATCATGGTGCTTACAAGCTCAAAACGCTGATCATAATTTTCTGCCCGTAGCTGCAGGTAATCGTCCTTGCATACCCACACCAGCACTTTACCCCAAACAATGGGAGTACCCGGCTTTGGTATCATTTCAATGACATAGCTTTCTCTGCCTTCAACTTCTTCCGTTCTCAGGATGGTATGCTCAAAATCCCGAATGATGTCGGTATCGCGAACAAGATCGTCATTAGTAAAATCCGACCCCATCCAGGATTGTGCCATCATGGAAGAGGGCAGCCGGGTTGTTCGATCGATACGCGGGTCATAGTTCCAGATATCATTTTCTCTCATCAGGTAGGCGATGCCTTCGTCACGTGCCGGTGCAGTTATGAGTACCAGAGTAAAATCTGTTCCCATATGCCATGAACGCATGGATATTTCACGTTCGTAGCGAGGGCGAACAATTTTCATGGACATCTCAGAATATCCCGAATCGCCCCGCATCACCTGTTCCATCCTGTCAAGTATTTCGGCAGGGTCTTGTGCAGAAAGCGTATCTGTTAAACCTACCGCCAATAGCATAGCGATGACTACCGAAAGAAAAAAGTTATTTCTGCTCTTCATGATTGTCTTATTTCGTGTTTGATGTTTAATTCTGATAAACGTCTTCGATCTGGTCAATGAAATGGGTGATCCATTCTTCAATTTGTTGATCAGCCAGTTTAATAAACAGTATGAGTTTCTCAGTCAATGATTGTGTATATGAATTATTTTTTTCCATGATCTTTATTTTCATACTTCATGAATACCTCTTTTTCCTCCTCCCAGCTGTTAAGCAAGTGTTCAATCCGGGCAGCCAGCCATCTATAAAAGGCAGCCATTTCATGAAGCCATGCGGTGATATCATCGTCCTTATTAATTTTCAGGTCCACGCCTTTTTCAAGGAGTGCTGAAAATTTCAAGAATAGTGCGGTTCTTCCTTTCAGAATGGCACCTATATTGGATTTACTGATGCGGTAATATGTTTTCCGGTCGCCGGGAAGAGAAACCGGTTCTATAAAACCGACACCTAACAGTTGCTTTGTGGTACCGCTGATCGAGCCCTTGCTTGCATCTAAAGCTTCTCTGATGTCATCAAAAGAAACAGCTTCCTTGTCACTCACAATGAGGTATCCAAAAATTCTTCCAGCCATTCTTGTCATGCCGAAAATTTCAAATGCAAGCCCGGATTCTTCGATATAATTTAATTTTTCGTTATCCATATTTGCTTTTGTTTGTTAATTACAAGAGTAAGATATGAATAATGTTCATTTAGTTCAATAATTTTTGAACAAATAAAACTATTTGAACAAAATGAAATCGGATGGCTGCTAAATTAGACTAAAGCATCCATTTGGCATATTACGGGAGTTAAGAATCCATGTTTCAATAAGAAGTTGATTTTATTTTATTCATCGATTGCTTTTTAGGAGCTGCAGTAATACCGGTATGGAAGTTGACACACGGAATAGAGTACGAAAATCGGCCGTGCCTAACGGTACTTTCGCGGTTTAGATGATTGTCTTCCCAGGAATGAATTCACTGGGTTACCACATTGGTCGTCCGCAAGCGGACTATTTTTGGCATTAAATTTTGTAAGAGCCGTTAGGTACGGATCATATTCCTATTTCAAAAAAAATGTGAAAATTCTCGTAAGGTTTAACAAGTTCTTGTTTCATACACAGAATCCAGCATTCAAACAAACTTGTTGAGGCAACTATCTACCATCAACATAATAACGCCACTATCAATGCCCAAAAAACTGAATACCCACTGTAAAGCCTACCCAAAATGCGAAATCACTGCCACCTCTTTCTCCGCGAAAGATGGAATACCAGGAATATTCATTGCTCCTTGCTTCACGTGAAATCAAAAAGTTGAGATTTGGACCAGCATATAATCCGAACCCACCTGTGATATCCTTTCCGATGAGGTACCTGTAACTATAAATTGTGTTGAGTTGGGTCCTGATTCTTCCCTCCTGTACCTGTTGAACCGTGAAATCCCGCATACGGAAATAACCCTGGTACCGGGAGTGATTCCAGGCCTCATCAAGCGGCGTGTACGAACCGATCGACCAACCTATAGTCCATACGTCTCTGTCTTTTAGAAAAGGGTTGTATCCAAAAAAGAGCATGTTGTAAATGGAAGTTGTTCCAAGTTTGATGCCAATATTCTGAAAGCCGCCGTCAGTTGTCCATGTATCTATATTTTTACGGCCGTTTCCATAATAACTGATCAATCCCACCGGTATTCCGTCAAAATCGTGCGCATAATTGAACAACCCGACTTGCATTCCCTGCACCCTGTAAGCAATATTGGCCAGGCCTGATAGCTGGAATCCCTGCATTCTCCGGGTTATATTGACAAGGCCTGCAAGCGTAAGTCCCTGTGTATCTCTCGACATATTGGCAATACCAGCAAAAAACAAACCCTGCGCAAGATCAGCATTAAAGTTGCCAAAGCCGGCAAACATAAGGCCTCGAGCATCATCGGTGGATGCATTAAATAGGCCAGCGAACTGCAGCCCAAGCATATCACCACGGGCTATGTTACCGATTCCGGCAACCTGCAGCCCAATCACTGAACGAAAACCTGTGTTGATGAATCCGGCAGCCTGGATGCCAACAAGCTCGCCTTCGGCCGCATTGGCAATAGAAGCAAACTGGATTCCGGTCATCTCTCGTCTTGACAGATTCATAATCGCAGCGATGTTGATCCCATTCATCTCACCACCGGAAGCATTGATACCACCAATTTGCAAGCCGTTTGTATATCTTTCGTTGATATTTATGAATCCGATTTCGTAACCCTCGAGCCCACCGTGGTAACCACCCAGAATATTGAGAGAATATTTAGCTGTATAGCGGTGTGCTTCAATACCGTTCGAACTCAGCCCTGGAATCAGAGTAACCCGGAATGCACGGTACTCAAGAGAAGTATCCTGTTGTGCCTGTATGTATAGAGGCATTATAATGATCAATAAAAATATAGGGGCAGATCTATAAACTGATAACATCATATATAAATATTTATCGAGGTACTCCATTCTGTACGGAAAAACCGTTTGATGAGTTTCTCACCAGGCGGATAGAAATGGAATGCTTACCTTTGATTCTTGACACAAATAAACTCGTTGGCAATAAAATACACTTTCACAATTACTGACATGACACTATCAGAAAAAGTATTATAAGAAAACGTATCTTCCACGCTGGAATTTATTAAAATGCGCGGCTGTTTCCATTTATTCCGGCTGCCTGTGATTCTTAAAACTTAATTCAATAAATCAAATACTGTCAGGCGTTTTTTACCATGGAAATAAATGTATCATCAGAAACAGGCCATTTAAGAGGTGTAATTGTTCATACACCGGGGCGTGAAGTATCACTGGTAAACCCGGCTCTTAAGGAGGAATTATTATTTGATGATATCATCTTTGAAAACGATGCCCGGCAGGAACACCTTGATATGCTCGACATTTTCCGTGCTGCCATGCCAGCGGATGGCAAGGTTTATGAGATCCTGAGCCTGGCATTAGAGTGTTTTCAGCAAGAAGATGCCCGAGCTGAATTCATCGAAATGATGGAAACGGAATTGCCATTTGAGAATATTCAGGCAGTTGAAGATGAATTGCTGCGCCTTGATCCCGATCAGCTGCTTCGTTTTGCAGTTGAAGGTACAATGAACGGTAGTTTTAACCTGCAGCCTGCACCAAACCTCCTTTTTACACGTGATCTTGCGGCGGTAGTCGGTGACGGAATTATCTTGTCAAGAGCCGCAAAACATGCACGCTCCCGTGAATTTTTGCTGATTCGCATTATTGTAAAGTATCACCCTTTGTTTGGGCATGCCAGGAAAAAAGTGATCTCCATTGGTAAAAAACAGTCTATAGAGGGAGGAGATGTATTGGTTTTAAGTGAAAAAATTGTTCTCATTGGTATGAGTGAGCGAACCTCGTTCAGCGGATTAATGAGCGTGGCCGGCAAACTGCATCATCATGGGGTGGAACATATCCTTGCGGTTGATATCCCCAAGCAGCGTTCATCCATGCACCTGGATACAATTTTTACATTTACTGATGAAACAGAATGTGTAGCGTTTCCACCTGCTATCATGGAACAGAATCACAATGTTGTTGACCTGTTTGCTGGTGGAGATTTTGTTCAAAGCCGCCAGTGTTACTCCCTGAAGCACGCTCTTGAAGAACTAACCGGCAAAGAATTTACATTCATTAAATGCGGTGGTGAAGAAAGAATCAGTCAATATCGTGAACAATGGACAGACGGTGCCAACCTGTTTGCACTTGCTCCGGGTGTTGTTGTTGGCTATGGCCGCAATACGAGAACATTTGAAACCATGGCAGATTACGGCTATATACACATGAACCAGTATGAGTTTGTTGAAGAGTATAAGGGAAAAGGTATTGCACAGGACAACAAGAAGAAAATAGCCGTCAGCTTTGAAGGACATGAACTCTGCCGTGGACGCGGCGGTGCCCGATGTATGACACTGCCAATATCCAGAACTTGAGTGAAATGTGGAAGTGCGAATGATTTGTGCTTTTTGTGCCAAATAACAATTTTAAAGTTAATCCATTTTGTCGTACCCGGAAATTGAGTATCGAACCGTTCCTTTTGAGCCAAGGGAAATAAAGCCCAAAAACCGTCCATCACTTTGGACAATCACGAAGCATACGCTGCTTTTTGCGGTTACTTTTTTGAGTGTAACTTTTGTAGGCATTATTTGGGTAGGGCACACGGCACATGCTGAGACTTATTGGGAGATGTGGCCGCAGGGGGCACTTTTTGCAGTTCTGCTTTTGGGATTTCTGGCAGCACATGAGTTTGGCCACTATTTTGCGGCAGTTTATCACAATGTGAAAGTTACGCTTCCCTATTTTATTCCGGTACCAATCGGTATCGGTACACTCGGAGCTGTGATTAAAATTGAAGAGAGAATTCGTGATACCCGGAAATTGTTTGATATCGGCATATCAGGCCCAATTGCCGGTTTTATCGTTTCTCTCGGAATTCTACTATACGGTTTTGCCACACTACCCGGCCCGGAGTTTATCGAAAACTTTGCCGGTCATGAAGAAATTATCGCTCATATCCAGGAAACAGGCACTTTTCCAGATGAACCGCCCTTGTTAGAAAATGATGGCACAACCATTATTCTTGGTAACACTATACTCTATTCATTTCTTGCGGGTTTTTTTGAAAATGTACCCCCCATGTACGAGATGTACCATTACCCGTTTCTCTTTGCCGGCTGGCTGGGGCTGTTTTTTACCGCGTTAAACCTTACACCTGTGGGACAGCTCGACGGCGGCCATATTCTCTATTCACTGATTGGCTATGAAAAGCATAAAAAAGTGGCAGGTATTGTTTTTGCAGGAATAACAATGCTTGGCGGCATCGAAGCCATACCGTTCCTTTACATCAACATTAATGAGTGGTTTCCGGGATTTGGTTATTTGTCCATCTTACTATGGGCAGCCCTTCTTTTGTTTTTTATGAAGAAAGGATTTCATAACGATATCCGGTGGATTTTTCCCCTCTGGGTAGTATCGCTCGGTACGGCTGTACTGTACTTATTTCTTACTTCAGGATTTGAACAGGCCGGGTCACTCATCTGGGTTTTCTGGAGCTTTTTTCTGGTTTATTTTGTTAGGCTTGAACATCCACCGGTAATGATTGAGCAGGAATTATCTCCAGCCCGGCGGCGTTTAGGCTGGATCAGTATGGCCGTATTTATTTTGTGTATAAGCCCTACGCCGATATACTTTTTGATGTGATGATACAAAAGCCTTCTCCCTGTTTTAGTGATAGCGATAGATATACGTTAGACCGCCCCGAAGGGATCCCTATGGGAAATAACCGAAAAACCGAATGAACAATTTTAATGATAATGAATAGCTTAATCAAAAGAACCTGTACTGTTATTATGCTCATTACTTTGCTAACTGCCTGCGGGAATTCAGGCCAGGAGCACATTGACGAAAATCTGCCTCTCGAACAGCAAGTTGACCGCTTGATTGAAAATAACAGTTATACAACTGCATTAAACATTCTGGCACAGTATGACCGTGAAAACCCTGAAATCAAAGTGCTGCTTGAAAAAACGCATCTCAATTACGGGCTACACAGTATGCATACATTCGACCAGACCGAAATGCGGACACGAATGAACAACGCTCTGGTTCAATTCACTGAAGTATTAAAACTGAACCCTAATAATGTTGTAGCCCGTGAGCAGATAGAGCAGATATTGATGATCTATTCCACCATTCCCAACCGCGAACCAGACCCTGATGTGATTGAGGCTTTAAGAGAGGTGGGGGTTGAGTATTAGGCCGGGTATTTGGTGAGGAGTGTTTGGAATAATGGAAAAAGAAATTTTTGATTGTTCGGTAGATTCTTCGCATTACTATTTTGTTAGTTTGATAACGATGATCATCATACGCTGTCAGAAGGCGGGAAAACACCGTCATGCTGACAGGCCTGAACGGTGAACGTTTTCCCGCGCTTTTCTCAAGGTTAAAATCCCTTATATTTCGTTACATTAACCCGGATTACGCATTCGACTTCCGAAGTCTTACGGAGCATCGAAAGAAACCTTCATCGGTTAACATATTGAAGATTTAAAAAAATTTGAAAGACTTCGGAAGTCTTTTTGGTCTAATGCGTAATTTGGGATTAAAATTCTACCATAGAACTCAATATTTTGGCAAAAAAGGCTGACAAACAGAAAAAGAACGCGCCGCCTTCAATTGAAAACCGGAAGGCACGTCATGAATTTCATATCGACGAGACGTATGAGGCCGGGATTGTTCTGCAAGGCACTGAAGTAAAATCGATACGTGCCGGTAAAGCGAGCCTTCACGAAGCATTTGCCTATCTCAATCAGGGAGAAGTGTGGCTGAAAAACATGTATATCAAACCATATGAATTCGGCTCATATTATAACCACGATGAGTTGCGTGATCGTAAATTGCTTTTAAAGAAAAAGGAAATCAGGGAAATCGACAAACATATCAATCAAAAGGGTTTTACCCTTGTACCCCTGAAACTCTTCTTTAAGGGCGGATATGCGAAGATTCTGGTTGGACTCGCCCGTGGCAAGAAACAGTATGACAAACGTGAAGATATCAAAGAAAAGAACGTACGCAGAGAACTTGACCGCAAAGTAAAAGGCAGCTATAGTGTGAATCTGTAGTATTGTCCGTTGAAAAACTGGTCAAGTATATTATCCTCAAAACTGTTGTCTCAGTTGATAACTGTGAATTATACTTTGATATTAAATTATTTTATATTAAATTTTACATAAATCAAACAAATTATTTAGATAGAACTATGAAAAATTCAGATAAAGGACTGCACCACATTACTGTTCTCGGTGGCGATGGTCAACGAACCACCGATTTTTATGTGAAAACCCTCGGGCTTCGGATGGTTCTCAAAACTGTGAATCAGGATGATCCGTCAACCTATCACCTGTTTTTTGCCAACGGTAACTTCCAGCCGGCGTCAAGTATTACTTTTTTTCCGTGGCCGATGGCCGTACAGGGAAAGCCGGGAACCGGTGAGGCAACGGTGGTTTCGTTTTCAGTGCCCAGTGAATCATTGCCATATTGGGCGGAGCGGTTTGGCCGGCATGGCGTAGATTTTAATGGGCCGTTCACGAGATTTGGAAAAGAGGTGATCGGATTTCAGGATCCCGACCGGCTGAACCTGGAACTGGTTTTTGATGATGCGGTTAACACCATTGATGCCTGGGGAGACAGCACGGTTCCTGCAGAGCACGGTATACGCGGTTTCTGGGGGACTATACTGAAACTATCACAGACAGAAGGTACCGGTGAAATTCTTGAATCCGTATTTGGCTATCAGAAAAGTGCAAGTGAAGGGAACCTGGAGCTTTGGAGTACCGGGGCTTCTGTTGGGGGTTCTGTGATTATTGAAAAAGCTGAACACAAACCCGGAGTAACAGGACGCGGAACAGTTCACCATATTGCATTTCGTGCAGGCAACGATAAAGAGCAGGAACAAATGAGATCTGAAATTATCAAAGGATATCTGAATCCATCACCGGTAATTGATCGCCATGTTTTTAAATCGGTATATTTTCAGTCACCCGGAGGCGTTTTGTTTGAAATAGCCACTGATGGTCCGGGCTACCAATCGGCTCAAAGCGAGGAGGAACTGGGGAAGAAACTTTTTCTCCCATCCTGGCTGGAAAGCCGGCGCGACATGATTGAAAAACGGCTGCCGGAAATCGTGGTTTAATGATGAATGTGCATCTTTTTTAGAAGTGAAAAGTGAAAAGTGAAAAGTGAAAATCCGGAGCGTTAGCGGAAGTCCCGATTAACATGTCGGGATTAAAAGACAAATAACGCTATGCGCTAAGCGCCGTGCGCAAGGCGTTTTTCCGCCTCCTTGCAGAGTTAAACGGGTTGTCGAAGTGAAAAGCTGGTACGATGCAGAAACTCCAATCTCTCGGGTTAATAATCTTGAATTTAAGCGTTAATCACGGTATTGCGTCATTAAACGAATAGAATTGATGTTATTCGTGTTGTAATAAATAATGCCAATTTCAAAGTATAATAAAACAATAATCTAATACTAAGATTATGAACATATTAGCATTTGCAGGAAGTTTACGGAATGGTTCACTCAATAAGTCACTGTTGCGGGCGGCAGAGGAGCTGGCACGGGAAAATTTAACAATTACAATATTCGATCTGGATGAAATACCTCTGTTTAATTCCGACCTGGAAGCGGAGGGTGATCCGAAACGGGTTACAGAATTTAAAGAAGCAATCCGGCAGGCTGACGGCATCCTGATTGCTTCGCCGGAATACAATCATGGCATGACAGGCATCACAAAAAATGCCATCGACTGGGCTTCACGTCCGCCAAAAGATCCGGTGATGCGATACAAGCCAGTGGGCATCATGGGTGCATCACCAGGTATAACCGGGACGGCCCGAAGCCAGGAACAGGTTCGTCAGGCTTTAAAGGCACTTGGCGCATATTGCATGCCAAGCCCCGAATTGCTGCTTTTTCGCGCCCGTGAGAAGTTTGATGAGAATGGTGTACTGACTGATGAATCGACCCGTAATTTTCTCTCGAAATATCTGAATGCTTTTTCGGAGTGGGTTGAAAATTTTTCGAAATAATTATGTCTGAGTATTTTGCCACGAGGGCACAATGGCACAAAGTTGTTAGTGTGACATGATTCAATGCATAACGGATATAATCCATTTGGTTAAGATTGGTTTTGAAAAACTAAATGTATACATTGTACACATGAGTAAAACAATAACTATCCGTACCGATGAATCACTACGCAATGCACTGGAGAAACGTGCACAGGAACGAGGGAGAACATTGTCGCAGGAAGTCCGAAAGATTCTGCAGGATGCGATTGAGGAAAAGCCAATGGGCATGAAAACAAAGCATTTGCGCGGTAAATTGTCGCTTGACCATCAGCAGATTGAACCATGGCGAAAGTCAATACGTGACAGAAATTGGCGGCCATGAGAACCTGGCTTGTGGATACTGGTCCATTGGTAGCTTATCTGGATGCCAATGATCCTGCAAATAGCAATGTGTCTCGTACATGGGACAGGTTTACGGGAAGGATCTCTACTACCAGCGCTGTGATCACTGAAGTAATGCACTTTGTCTCTTCTGTGCCAGGTGGGTCATCGAGTCTGGCTGAACTGGTCGTTGCAAGCTCCATGGAAGTATTCGACCTGACTCAGCCACCTGAACTCCTGGAGGCTGCAGCATTAATGGAGCGATATGCCGACATTCCAATGGATTTTGCTGACGCAACACTTGTATTACTGGCGGAGGCTATCGAAGTGTACGATATTCTGACTCTTGACCGGCGCGGTTTTGCCGCTTTCAGGACAAGGGAAAATCGTCCGTTACGGAATGTTCTTGATATGGATGGTTAAAGGAACCCATAAGTTATTGAGTTAAATCCATCTAATTTTTTGTTTTTTTTCAGTGTCCATTTTAA
Source organism: Balneolaceae bacterium (assembly GCA_003559375.1). GTDB lineage: Bacteria > Bacteroidota > Rhodothermia > Balneolales > Balneolaceae > Rhodohalobacter. The sequence goes on from PWLN01000078.1 coordinate 12,496, forward strand.
ATTGAGTCAATAAGGCACACATTTTTCGGTTAAGTGAAA
>PWLN01000229.1 GCA_003559375.1 Balneolaceae bacterium
AGAATCAACCCCCCCAGCGTCATCAGTGCCGTGAATCCCCACAAAAATCTTTCAAGACCCTTCATGGTGTTCCTCCGTTGTTTTGGGTAAAAATTTAGCCAAATTCGCTTTGTAGACCCCAGGGGTACCCTGACCCATGCACCCCGACCCAAAAGTCGAAATTTGGGCATCTCAGGGCTGCGTATCGCGGTGTCTGGTAACTGCTTTAGCCTCCCGCTTTTCAGCCCAGACCAAAATTCCCAAGGCATCGGCAGTTTTGAGTGTCACTTTGATACCCGGAAACCGCCTCGCCATCAGTTCCTTGATTGCCTGTTTCCGCTCTGCTTTCTCTCTCGGCATTGATCCCAGTGCTTTTTGCCACTTCTGCGGAGACACCTCAACGGCGGGAACCCCGATTGCATACAGTGCCGCCTCTATGTGTCCACAATGCCTCGCAAACTTCACAGCAGCTGTGGCGCTGTTCCCGGGCATATAGCCGCCAACCCTCTCCACTACCGCCTGCAACGGAAACTGTAACTCCGTTTTGATCTCACGTATGCGGTCCACAAACTCCGTCATGCTCCCTGGCATTGGCTCGGCAAATACTTGGCCATCTGCATCCGTCCATGCTAGTCCTCCGTTTGCGCCTGGGTCGATTGCAAGTATTCTCATGCCGCCCCCCCGTCAGAACGGAATCCCATCACCGTCGTCACCCTTGCCACCCTGCCTACCCGATGGTCCACCCTGGCTCTGCCCCTGGCCCTTGCCGCCGAGCATCAGCATCTCGTCAACGACCACCTCTGTGGTCCACCGTGACTGGCCCTGGGCGTCCTCCCACTTGCGTGTTCGCAGCTTTCCGGACAAAAACACTTGCGACCCCTTTCCCAGATATTGAGCGGCAGTCTCTGCGGTCCGCCCGAACACAACGCATCGCACCCACTCGGTGTGATCCTCCCATTGGTCGTTTTTTTTGACACGCTCGCCCACTGCCAGGTTGAGTGTGGCGATGGTCATGCCGCTGGCCGTTTGCCTTGATTCGGGATCGGCACCCAAATTGCCAATAAAAAAACACTTGTTGATGCCTCTGGACATTTTGTGATCTCCTTTCAGTTTTCGTATGCGAGTTCCTCAAATCTTTGGTATTCACCCACAAAGGCGACTTCGAACAATGCACACTCCCCTTGCCTTTGCTTGTCAATGATTATTTCTCGCGTTGGGTCCGTCTTGTTTTTGGCATGCAGGAAAATCACAGTATCCGCATCCTGCTCGATGGCTCCTGTTTCACGAAGGTCGGAGAGCTTGGGTCTTCGAGATTCTTTTTCGTTGTCCCTGCTCAATTGGCAGAGCACAAGGCCGGGGATATCCAACTCCTTGAGGGTGTTTTTCATGCTTGCGGAAACCTCCGTGTAGTCTGCAACACGGTTGGAGCTCCTCCGAAGCGGTTTGATCTTCTGCAAAAAATCCACCACAACGAGATCTGGTTTCACTTTGCGGGTTTTCCGCAGGATGTCTAGCTCCGTGCAGGGGGTGTCACAGACCACAATGTCGAGTTCTGCCAATTTGGTCGCCGCGATAGATACCCTTGCGTATTCCTGGCCGCTCATTTGCCCATTGCGGATCTGCTGCAAATTAACCTTCGCCCCAGAAGCAACCAACCGTTGAAACAACCCCTCTTTGCTCATGTCGAGAGAAAACCAGAGGACTCGTTTTCCCCTGTCGGCAACGTGCCGTGTGATCTGTAGTGCCGCAAGAGTTTTCCCCATCGAAGGGCGTGCAGCAAGAACAACGTATTCTTGCGGCTCCATGCCGCATGTGAGCATGTCCAGCTTTCGCAATCCATACGGCAAGCCGATCAATTGCGACTTGCTTTCATATCGGGCTTCGAGTTGACGCATCAGTTGGATCATGCCCTGCTTGGCCGTGCATTCACTCTCTGCACCCATGCCGCCATCACTCAGTGTCAGCACATCAGCCACGTAACGATCCATAATTTCGTCAATTGCACCAAAGTTTTCAGACAGCTGAGAGATGAGATTAACAGCCCCTCTCTGCATCTGTCGCGCTCGGCTGTATTGGGTGACGACTCGTGCATAGGTCTCAAGATTCGAATCGTTCGTGATGGTTGTAGCCACATGAGCGCACTCTTTGCTCCCGTAGGCTTTCCCGCTCAGCTCCTCAACGCGCTTTGAGATTAAAACAAGGTCTTGGCCAAGACCTTTTGCATCCAGCTCGTGCATGGCCTTGGCAATGGATTGGTGCAGTTCGCAGGTAAAGTCTCCTGGATCACATGGTGGCGGCAATTGCGCCGCAATGCATGCCCCCAGCAAAGATTCCTCTGCTTCGTAACTGGTGGGTGGAGTTAGCCTCATAGCCGTTTGTATCCTCGGTAATATTCATCCTGTGTTTGTTGTGGGCGCTGTCGCTGCCCTCCCTTGTCCCTGAGATAAAAGCTTTGCCATCCATTCAGGATTGCATGCTCGATGCTGACCGTGTGAGGTTGCCCCTGCTTTTCCAAATCTTCCAGTTTCCCTATTGCGAGTTCCATCGCCTTTTCTGTGAGCGGCTTTTTGATCGCTCTCCGATGCTCCACAAAATCTCCCCATGCCTCAGGATCGACCCACCCAGGCAACGGAAAATTTCCCTTACTGTTTTTTTTATCTTGCCTTCTTTCCTTATTACCTTCTTCTTTAGTTGTTAGGTGCTTGTTAGGGCTTTGTTGATCGCATGTTAGGCGCTTTGTTAGTTTTTCTTTTTTGCCCTGGTAGGTATCCCAATTTATTACAGTTATTAGTCTTCCGCTGTTTGTTGATTCGTTTGTTAAAAATCCGAGTTTTTCAAAACGCTTCAGCGAAGTTCTTACATTCTGGACGGACACGCCTTTGCCAGCCCTTTTTGCTATGGATTCAAGGCTGGTGGCGGCCTGACCGGGTTTTACCACAAAGGTTTTATGGTTCCACTCCCAAGTATTCTCCGCAAAATTGACAAGGGAAAGGATCGCCATGAGCACTGATTTTTGCTCAGGCGTGGAATTGAGCCAAATTGGCTTGTCAAATAGTGCGTAGTGCAGCTTGAAGTGGGCGCCATCTTTCAGTGTCATGGCAATCCCCCAATAAAAAAACCACTGAGCCGTTTGCCACCGGGAAAGGGGAACCCGGTCACGGCCCTCGCGGAACCGTGCGACTCAGTGGTTATGTGGTAAACCCAAATTTGTGCATGATCCATGG
>PWLN01000181.1 GCA_003559375.1 Balneolaceae bacterium
AGGTTGTTATAGATGTTGAATTCATTTTTATTAAAAAATTTTAAGTATTTAATAAATTTGATTCAGATAATCAATAATGAATTTGTTGTGAATTATACCTTTTTTTCAACTGCGTTTATAGACTATGAAATTATTTTGCATTCTATCTAAAGGTTGTTCCTGAAGAATGCATAATGGGATGGACAGATTATCCGGTATCCAGTAACTCGTATCCAGCATCTAAAAAGGGATTGATCACAATTTTGTTATTTAAAACCGATCCACATATTAAACTTTCAAAGGTTGGCGTCTATTTAGTATTTTGAAGATTCAATTTTTAATCGCAGGTTTTTTAGTATTATATATCTGAATGTCAGAAGAATTTATTACGCTCACCTTCCCTGACGGGTCAAACAGAAAGTATCATAAGGATATTACCGGCCTTGAAGTCGCGGAAAGTATTTCACAAGGACTGGCCCGAAATGCACTCAGTATTACGGTTAATGGTTCAATTCTGGACTTGGATCAGCCTGTAACTCATGATGGAAAAATCACGATCAATACCTGGGAATCGGATGACGGACAATATACCTTCTGGCACTCTTCTGCTCACCTGATGGCTGAAGCCGTACAGGAGTTATATCCTGAAGCCAAGTTCGGGATTGGCCCACCCATTGAGAACGGTTTTTATTATGACATCGATTTTGGAGACCAACCATTTGGGCTCGATCAGCTTGATAAAGTAGAACAAAAAATGATTGAACTTGCCCGGCAAAAATCAAGGTTCCAAAAGAAAACAGTGAGCAAGGCAGAAGCTCTCTCCCACTATCAGGAGAAAGATAATGAGTACAAAATCGATCTGATCAATGAACTCGAAGAAGGTACGATCACTTTTTATCAACAGGGTACTTTTATTGACTTGTGCCGCGGACCGCACGTTCCTGACACCTCTGTTATTAAAGCCGTTAAACTCACCAAACTGGCAGGGGCATATTGGCGCGGCGATGTAAAGAGCAAACAACTTACCCGTATTTACGGTATTTCTTTCCCAAAACAGAAATTGCTGGATGAATACCTGCACCAGGTTGAGGAAGCAAAGAAACGGGATCATAAGAAACTGGGGAGAGAGCTCGGTATTTATATGATAGACAATATGGTAGGCCCCGGCCTTCCTCTATGGCTGCCGAATGGTACACAGTTACGAAGAACTCTTGAACATTTTCTTCGCGATGAACAAAAACACCGAGGATACCAGGAGGTGATCACTCCTCATATTGCTAACCTGAACCTTTATAAAACATCCGGACACTACCCCTATTATAAAGATTCTCAGTACAATCCCATGGAAGTGGATGATGACGAATATATGCTGAAGCCGATGAATTGTCCGCATCACCATCGTATCTATTCGAATGAACTGCGCAGTTATCGTGACCTTCCTGTACGCCTTGCAGAATTCGGCACCGTTTACCGCTACGAACAGTCGGGAGAGCTGAATGGATTATCACGCGTTCGCGGCTTTACACAGGATGATGCACACATTTACTGTACTCATGATCAGCTTAAGGATGAAATCAAAAATGTAATTGACCTTACTCAGTTTGTTTTCAAAACCTTCGGAATGCCGGTAGATATCCGTCTCTCATTTCGTGATGATAATGAAGAGAAGTACGGAGGCGATATGGAATATTGGGAACGGGCACAAAAAGAAATTCAGGAAGTTGCTGATGAACTAAAGCTGGATTACAAAATCGTAGAGGGTGAAGCAAGTTTTTACGGCCCGAAAATTGATTTTATAATCCGCGATGCCATAGGAAGAAAATGGCAGCTTGGCACCGTTCAGGTTGATTATGTAATGCCAGAACGGTTTGATCTAACCTATATCGGATCAGATAATGACAGGCATCGTCCGGTAATCATCCACAGAGCTCCATTTGGCTCAATGGAGAGGTTTGTCAGTATCCTGATCGAACATTTTGCCGGCGATTTCCCGCTTTGGCTTGCGCCTCTGCAGGCAAAGGTGCTGCCTATTTCCGCTGAGTTTAACTCCTATGCCGAAGAGTGTACTGATTTGCTGAAGTCTGCCGGGCTCAGGGTCGAAACAGATACCAGATCAGAAAAAATTGGTGCAAAAATCCGGGATGCCGAAAACAGCAAAATTCCATATATGATTATAATGGGCGAAAGAGAACGAGAACAGAATACTGTTTCAGTTCGAAGGCACAAGCGGGGCGACATTGGATCATATCCATTCAAAAAGTTCCTGAACAAAATGAAAGAAGAAGCCGACAATCGTGAACTTCCACCTCTTTCGATATAGCTGCAAAGGCCTGCACAACCGGTAACAAATTAGAAGAAAAATATTTTCTCTTCAGGGATTATTATGTGAATGATGTAAATAATCCTTCCAATAACCCCTCGAAAAAGGAGATCATTATTTAGAGAGCATCACTCGGGATTGGTTTTCGGCAAGATTTTCAATTCGTCAGCTAAAGCAGACGGCAATATTCTAAAATTCAGGTCTATCTTCTAAAAAAAATTCGACATTTCACGAAGGGATCCCTCACGGGGCTGTGTTCGTTTGATGCGACTTTCTGCCTGGTGCAAAAATCTTACTTTTTTCAGCGTGTCTCCCTGAAGAATTGCCCAAGCTCTGTTATCTCAGGCCGCTGGCCTGTGTGGGCGGGGCAAGAGCAGTGAGTTTCTTTTTTATTGGTAAGTCCTATGAATAAGGAGATCCCTCAACTACGCCCTTGCGGAAAAACACCGCAATGGCTTCGTTCGGGATGACATGGCGGATTTTTATCAGAGGCGGCGCATTCAGAATTCGGCATGCCAGAAGTTGTCCGCGCCGCCTGGCACCACCCGGTGTGCTAGTCATCCCGCCTGCCCTCGATCCCTCGGGGACCGGAGCGTCAGCGAAGTGGAGGGATCTCCCTGCTAAGGTGCACCATCAACACTCCTATACCCGAAAGTCATCAGTCGAGTCGTTAGGGGATTATCTCATTTTGTAAATGGTTCGTTTTCCGACGTTACTCGTTAGATGACTTATTTCCACCCAGCCAAACGGCACAACTGGACAGATGTGAACTCATACAATGAATTTGTCAATTGTCTATTGTCCATTGTTTATCGTCCATAAACTATACATTGAAATGAAATTCCACCATCCATATCAACCCTCGACAGTTTTTTGGCATAAACATTTCATCATTTAAAATAATTTTTCTAATTTTTTGCCACTATTTGCAATGTTTTTATTAATATCCTGCAAGGTGGTTTAAACGCCATAATTTTTATCTGATTAAACATTAACAAAATATAGAGGTAACCTATCGCAAAAAGACGTACACCATTGAGACGACAACGCAACGAAGATCGCCCGAACGTAAATGATGAAATCCGGGCTGATAAAGTAAGGCTGATTCTACCTGATGATGAACATCAAATTGTTTCTCTTGACAGGGCGCTTGAAATCGCCGAAACATATAATATGGATCTCGTTGAAGTAGCCCCGAATGCCAATCCGCCAGTCTGTAAAGTGATTGACTTCGGTAAATTTATGTATGAAAAGAAAAAGAAAGAGAAAGAGGCCAAAAAGAAGCAGCATACGATCCAGGTAAAAGAGCTTCGATTCCGTCCTACAACAGATGATCATGACCTTGAATTTAAAACACGCCACGCCCGTGAATTTCTGCAGGGCGGCGATAAGGTTAAAGCTACCGTTCAATTCCGCGGACGTGATATGCTCTATACCGAACAAGGTGAAGTTTTGCTGAATAATCTTGCGCAGTCACTCGAAGATGTAAGCAAGGTTGAATCAAAACCCACAATGGAGGGCAGGAGAATGATTATGATCCTGGCACCATCAAAAGGTTAATCTTCTGCTTTTTTACAACCTGAATAGTTGTTATATTTCATGTCTTTGTAAATTTCAGAAAATAGAGCAAACTATGCCTAAAATGAAAAGCAACAGTGGCGCCAAAAAGCGGTTTAAATTTACCGGTAGCGGCAAAATTAAACGAAAAAAAGCTTATAAACGCCACATTTTAACCAAAAAATCCAGCAACAGGAAAAGAGATCTGGGTAAGAGTACATTGGTTCACAAAGCCGATGAAAAGTCTGTGAAAGATCTGCTTCCTTATGGCTGATTACTTAATAACCTCTAAACGTTAAAAAATGCCACGTTCAAGAAATCTGGTGGCTTCCCGTCGCCGTCGCCGAAAAATTTTAAAAATGGCGAAAGGCTATTGGGGCAAACGCAAAAACGTTTATACCATCGCCAAAAATGCGGTCGAAAAAGGTCTTCAGTACCAGTACCGCGACAGAAAAGTCCGGAAAAGGCTTTTCCGAAGGCTGTGGATTACCCGTATTAACGCTGCTGCCCGCCTGAACGGAACCACCTATGCTAAATTGATTCACGGCCTCAAAGAAAACAATATTGAGATAAACCGGAAAATGCTTGCCGATCTTGCGGTACGCGATCCCGAAACCTTCTCAGCTATTGTTCAGGAAGCTGTAAATTAATTTTATTCGCTATTAAAAAACCGGCATCTCAAACCATTGATATGCCGGTTTTTTTTTGCCGTCTATTGTCTATTGTCTATCGTTTATTATCAAAATTTCTCAACTTTATTTCACACACTTTCTTCAAAACATTTACCTTTCAGTTTATATCAACTATTAGCAAAGGATCACAATACGTTTATGATTGATCAGATCAACCAGCTTAAAACAGAAATTCAATCATTCCGGATAGAAAACGTTGACAGCCTTGAAGCTTTCCGGCTTCAATTTTTGTCAAGAAACGGTAAAGTTCAATCCATGTTCGGGCTAATGGCAATGGTGCCAAAAGAGGAGAAAGCGCTGGTTGGCAAGGCTATGAATGAAGTGAAAAACCTTGCACAGAATGTTTTTGATACTGCTAAAAGCAAATTAGCCTCAAATGAAACCAAAGTATTCGGAGCTCTCGATGATATCTCCCTCCCTGTTGAGCCTACTTATACAGGATCGTTTCATCCGCTTACACAAGCACTCGATGATATCAAACAGATTTTTTACAGGCTCGGTTTTAATATTGCAGATGGCCCTGAACTGGAAGACGATTTTCATAACTTCACGGCACTGAATTTTCCTCCCGATCATCCGGCACGGGATATGCAGGACACATTCTTTATAAGAAAATCTGATGATGCTGATGTGAATGATCTTGTATTGCGTACTCATACCTCTCCTGTTCAAATTCGGCTGATGAAAGAAAAAAAGCCACCCATCCGCTCTATTATGCCCGGCAGGGTGTTCAGAAACGAGGCTGTAACAGCGAAATCCTATTTTCAGTTCAACCAGGTTGAAGGGCTTTATGTTGACGAACGGGTCACAATGGGTGAGCTGATCGAAACGCTTGTGATGTTCTCCAAACTCATGTATGGCAGCGATGTAAATTACCGGGTCCGCCCCTCCTTCTTCCCTTTCACAGAACCCAGTATCGAAATGGATATCTGGTGGGATAATGATACAGGCGGACAATGGCTTGAAATCCTTGGTGCGGGTATGGTAGACCCCAACGTGTTTGAAGCTGTAAAAATCGACCCTGAAAAATATTCGGGTTATGCTTTTGGGATGGGTGTTGACCGTATTGCAATGCTCAGATATGGCATTGACGATATCCGCCTCCTTTATGACAATGATATACGGTTCCTGAAACAGTTTACATCATAAAAATTCTGTATAAATTATACATCTCTGCCAGGCAGTGACTCCTGACGTTATAACTGACTGATCTCATGAAAATCTCATACAACTGGTTAAAGACTTACGTTAACACAGATTTAAAACCGGCTGATGTGGCCGAAAAATTGACCCTTCTCGGACTTGAAGTTGAAGAAATCAATGAAATTGGTTCCGATTTTGAAGGATTCGTTGTTGGCCAGGTATTGAATGTACGCAAACACCCCAATGCGGATAAACTGACCTTATGCGATGTAAATACCGGCAATGAAACCGTACAGATTGTATGCGGAGCCAAAAATGTGGCAGCAGGCCAGCTTGTTCCGGTCGCCACGGTTGGCTCTTCCCTGCCGGTACCGGGAAAAAACGGTGAAATCCTTACAATTAAAGATACAGTTTTACGAGGTGAAACATCCAGTGGAATGATCTGTTCTGAAGCTGAACTCGGCCTGAGCGATGATCACTCTGGCATTATGGTTCTTAACGGTGATTTAGAACCCGGAACACCCCTCAGTGAAGTACTGAATAGTGATAAGGATTCAATATTTGAAGTTGCCATTACCCCAAACAGGCCGGATGCCACTTGCCATATCGGTGTGGCTCGTGATCTTGCCGCTGCTACAGGCTCTGAACTTTTACATCCCCTGAAGGATAGTAGGACGAAAAAAAATCTTACTGAAAGTGAAATAAAAATCACAATTAAAGATCCGGATAAATGCCATCGCTACGTCGGCCTTATTGTAGATGGGGTAAAAATTCAAGAATCACCTGCATGGCTTCAGTCAAGATTAAAGGCAATCGGTTTACGGCCCATTAACAATGTTGTTGATATTACGAATTTTGTACTTCATGAAACAGGTCAGCCCCTGCATGCTTTTGATTATGACCTGGTTGGGGGAAAAGAGATCATCGTACAAAGTTTTGATACCGATAAAGACTTTGTTACACTCGACAGTATTGAAAGAAAAGTACCGGCAGGCTCTCTCTTCATCTGCGATGGAAACGGGCCTGTTGCCATTGCCGGTGTTATGGGAGGTGAAAATAGTGAAGTAACAGAAAAAACAACCAAAGTACTTATCGAGAGCGCCTATTTTGAACCCTCCACCATCCGGAAAACATCCAAAATGCTTGCCTTACAAACAGACAGTTCTTACCGGTTTGAGCGTGGTATTGACCCGGATCTGCAGCTAAAAGCTGCATACCGTGCAGCTGAACTCATATCTGAAATTGCCGGCGGTACTATAATGGATGGTGAAGCAGATATTCATCCCGTAATAACCGAACCGCTTAAAGTAAATCTCAGGGTATCAAGAATTAATCATCTTTTAGGCACCGGGTTAAATAAGGAAACTGCTTTAAGTATTCTTGCGTCTCTTGGGATTAGTGTTACGGATACCGGCGATGATATACTTGAATGCACAATTCCAACATACCGGCCGGATGTAACACGGGAAGTTGACCTGATTGAGGAGGTTGGAAGGGTATTTGATTACAATAACATTCCCCATCCGGTAACCGCACCTTTTTTTACTCCCGAACCTTTATCAGAGCATGAACTCTTCCAGCAACGGTTAAGGAATTTTTGCAAATCGTTGCGATATAAGGAGATAACCACAAATTCACTACTCTCTGGTAAAGAAGCTGATCATCTTGCAGATGCTGAATTACAGATTCATACCCTGAATCCCGTATCTCAGGAAAATACAACACTCAGAACCCATTTAACCGGCGGATTTCTAAAAGCAGTGCGTTACAATATTAACCGGAATGCCACCAGCATGAGGTTTTTCGAACTCGGCCATATCTTCAGAAAAAGCGAAAAAGGTACATGGATTGACGGAGTACACGAGCATATACACCTGCTTCTCGGGCTTTGCGGAAACAAAAAAAATGAAGACTGGCGAAGTAATGCCATTCTCTATTCCATATTTGACCTTAAAGAAGATGTAGAATCCCTCTTTGAAAATCTTGGAATAAGCAACTCAATCGATAGAAAAAGCAACGGGAACCGGGAGTTGAAATACCTGTATAAAGGCCATGAGATTGCAACACTTTCAGAAATTTCACCTGAATTACTGAAAGGTTTTGATGTGGAGGCCAACGCTTTTGTTGCTGAAATTGATGCAACCAGTTTATTCATGCTGGGAGCCGGTAAAGATCAAATCACCTACATACCGATTCCAAAATTTCCTGTATTTGAGTTTGATGCTGCATTTATAGTTGACGATTCGGTTCGTGCCGGTGATCTTGCTACAGAAGTAAAGTCTACAGCCGGAAACCTGATGGAAAATGTATCTGTATTTGATGTTTACCAGGGTGAAAATCTTGGAAAAGATAAAAAAAGTATTGCTTTTAGGTTTACTTTTTTAGATTCTAACAAAACACTGAACATCAAAGATGTAGAGCCCGTAGTTAAAAAAATTGTTCGAAATCTGGAAACAAAATTCGGAGCTAAACTGAGATCATAAAATCTTTCTTCCCATGGCTATTGATTACATTCAAAAAGAGACTTTTTTTAAGCTGCTCGAACAAATCAAAACACAGGTTAGCCATTTGAAGAGAAAAAACAGAGAGCTGGCGAAAGAGAACAATCGGCTGCGCTCTAAACTCAATGAAGTACACAAAGACCAAACCGATATTTTTTCAAGTATTACAGAAACTGAACGGATTGCCATGAAACACCAGGTAAACGGTTTGATCAAAAAACTTGATAAATACCTCGAAGAATGATGATGCAATCCATAAAAGTGATGATTTTGGGGAAACAGATTCCCCTGAAAGTGCGTGAATCGGAGGTGGAAAATACCCGAAAAATTGCAGCTTATGTGGATGAAAAACTCCGGTTATTCAGAAGCAAACACTCCAGTCAGCCCGATTCAACCATCATGCTGCTGGCCTGTCTTAGTATTGCCGAAGAGTTATTCGAACTCCGGGCGGAACTTAACAAAACCCTTGACAAGGAAAGCATTATTCTGGATGAGGTGAACCGCGAAATATCCAAACTTATCAAAGAGATATCGTGATTGTAACTGCTGTTGAAACGTTAACCCAAAAACACCTGTTTATCTAAGTATGCTGAGAATAGAACCGGGTGAAAAATTTAACAGTTATACACATCTTGCAGGTGCTGTAGGCTCGTTTTTCGGAGGGATAATATTACTCTATGTCGCGATACTGGAAGGTGATCCGTGGAAAATTGCCAGTTACGCGGTATTTGGTGCAGCCCTTATCACGTTGTACACGTGCTCTACACTTTATCACAGTTTTCGGGGACGGTGGAAACTGATTTTCCAAAAACTGGATCATATAGCCATTTATATACTCATTGCCGGGACATATACCCCATTTACTCTTGTGACACTTCGTGGTCAAATCGGGTGGACAATGTTTGCATTGATTTGGAGCCTTGCCGCAACAGGGATACTCATCGATATCATACAAAAGAAGGGAAAAAGAATCCTGCAGTTATGTATTTATCTGATCATGGGATGGCTGGCAATTTTTGCCATAGAACCACTTGTCAATGAAATTTCAACTAACGGCCTGTTTTGGCTCCTAACAGGAGGAATATTTTACACAACCGGTGTAATATTTTATGTACTAAGTGATAAATACCGATATGCACATGGTATATGGCACCTCTTTGTCCTTGCCGGAAGCATCAGCCATTTTATCACGGTTTTACATTTTGTGTGATAACTTCATTCAATAAACTAAGATCTACAGCCACGTGTCCGTAGGCACAAGCCCCGAGGGGATAAACAAGATGCTTGCGCCACCAAGACATTACGTATGTTCCGATCTTAGCTGTTCATAAATCTATAAACCCTTTGCATTTTACAAAAAGAACACCATGCCAGATTCCGTAAAAGTATTTTTTATCGCAGACATCATTGGTGAGCCTGGATTGGTATTTGTGGAAACCATGTTTCCTGCACTCAGGGATAAATACAAGCCTGATTTTGTAATCGCAAATGCTGAAAACACTCACGAAGGAAGAGGCACCAATCAGGAAATTGTAAAGCGTCTGTATAATTCCGGGATAGATGTGCTAACAGGAGGCAATCACTCTTTCGATAAGTGGAAAATATTTTCCTATATGAAAACCGACCACAACCTGCTTCGTCCGCTCAACTATCCGAAAGGAAACAGCGGTTATGGTTATGGCGTTTATACTATAAAAGACAAATCGGTCAAAATTGGTGTTTTAAACCTGCAGGGTCGAACATTTATGCAGCAGATCGATGATCCGTTTTCTACTTCAGACTGGGCACTGGAAAAGATCCGCGAAGAAACGAATATCGTCATTGTAGATTTTCATGCTGAAGCGACAGCGGAAAAGATGGCGTATGCCTGGCATACAGACGGAAATGTATCCGCAATCATCGGCACACACACTCATATACCCACAAGTGATGCCAGAATTATGCCGGGTGGAACCGGGTTTATCACAGATGCCGGTATGACAGGCCCTTTCGACTCCGTTATAGGTATGGATAAAAACACATCCATCAGACGTTTTACTCTTGGAACACCGCAGCGATATAAAATCGCTGAAAAAGACAATCGATTATGCGGGGTTCTGGTTGAAATTAATAGTGTGAGTGGGTTGTGTGAATCCATAGAGCCTGTTATCTACCCGGAATTTGTTAATAAGAAATCCTGAAATGTCAAACAAACCCATACTTAGCTGTAGTGATATTACAAAAAATTTCAAGTCGGAGTCGGGTGACGGTGAGCTGAGAATTTTGCGTGGTGTAAACCTTCAGATTAAACCGGCAGAAGTGATAGCAATTGTGGGTTCAAGTGGAAGCGGGAAAAGCACACTGTTACATATTTTGGGCGGACTCGACCGCCCTACCAGAGGCGATGTTTACTGGCATGGTGAATCTATCTATAAACATAAACCTGACCGACTCGCTGAACTGCGAAATGAAAACGTGGGTTTTGTTTTTCAATTCCATCACTTGCTCCCTGAATTTACGGCACTTGAGAATGTGATGATGCCTGCATTGATTAAAGGCGTGCGTTATTCTGATGCTGAAAAACGGGCTTCTTACTTACTGGAAAGGTTTGGCCTCGGAGAACGGCTCAATCACCGGCCCTCTCAGCTTTCCGGAGGTGAACAACAGAGGGTGTCTATGGCAAGGGCACTAACCAATCACCCTGCCATCATCCTTGCTGATGAACCAACCGGAAATCTTGATGAGAAAAACACTGATAACATACTTCAGTTACTTTTCCAGTTGAGGAAAGAAGAAAACGTCGCCATTATACTTATTACACATGAAAAAGAAATTGCAGGAAAGTGCGACATAACATACACCCTCCACAATGGCATACTCGAATCTTAAAAAAAACTATAGTTATTAGATTTTCTATATACTTAAAGCTTTAGTCCATTGTCTGTTGTCTATAGACACAGCTGTCCACTTGTGCCTATGGTAAAACATTTTGGACAGTTCTGTTCTATAGTCTCAAATCATTCCTTTTTACTTGGTTAAATGAGAAACTAATTTTAACTTTACTATTCTGAAAACTAATCGAATTACAACGTTTCGGTAAACTGAAACATAGATTATTATATGAGTAAAAAATTATCGAAAGAAGACCTTGAGCAGGATTTGCTGATCGAATATTCCTCAAGGTTTATGTATTTTTACAGCCAGAACAAAGCGGCAGTCATTGGAGGCAGCGTTGGCTTGATTCTGGCTGTTTTACTAATTGCCGGTTACTTAATCTATTCTTCACAGCAGGAACAGCAGGCGCAAGTTCTTTTAGGGGTTGCTGAACAGGCTCTGTTAATGGGTGATTTTGAATTGGCACTATACGGAGATGACGACCAATTCACTCTCGGTTTTGTGCAGATTGCAAGAAATTTTGGCCGCACAAGTGCAGGTAACCTGGCCAGGTATTATGCAGCTATCTCAGAGTTTGAACTTGGCAATTATGAAGATGCTTTAGATTATATAAAAGATTTTTCACCACCCAGAGGTATATTGGGTGTTGCCCCGATATCTATGCATGCCAATATCCTTTTGGAACTGGAGCGATATGAAGATGCAGCAAGAATGTTTGAGCGTGCTGCAAATTGGGATATTAATTCATCTACTACACCTTATAATTTGTTTGAGGCAGCTCAGGCATTTATTGAAGCAGGAAACCGGCAGCGGGCTATCGAAAATCTCAATACAATCATGAATGATTACCCGAACAGCCAAACCGCACCACAAGCGCAGCGGTTAAGGGGTAAACTTGGTGCCGGGTGAGGGTTTTAGATTTATCGAAAGGGTTTGGTTATACTTAGTGATAGCAGTACATGACCAATACCCAACACGTCATCCCACGGCGTAAGCCTGGGATCCCCTAACTTCGCATAAGACGGTCTACATCAAAGACCACCGAACTATCCAACCCGGCATACTACATTACCCGGTATACCGCGTTACACCAAACAGCCAGTCCCCGACACCTCGAACAGGAGTTTCAGAGCCACTCAAAGTCCTGCGACTCAGCAAAAAAAAACCGGAGGGGTGACAGATCCTATAGCCCCGGGTGAATGCCGATCATCGCGAAACTCTGATCGCATGGAACCCGGGGTAAAACCCAGTCATAAAACCACCCCCGAGCGATGAATTTTTTTTAGGCCCTGAAAAAGCCGAGGGGTATTCCTATATAGTTGAGTATGGTGCAGATCACAGATCCCATTTCAACATCCTGCCAGAGCCCCTCGATCCAGTATATCATTTTTCATAACAATGTCGCTCGGGGCTTCCCTGAAGG
>PWLN01000351.1 GCA_003559375.1 Balneolaceae bacterium
CTCCCGGAGCCTTTGGAGAAGAGGGTTACATAGGACATACGGTAATCCTAGACAGAAACACGGGCGATGAAATTAGAGATATTGAGCATATTCAAGGACTTCTTTGGAATTACCCACAGACTTTTATAAATCCTAATGAGCCAGGTTATTTATACATCATAACTGCGTTTTCTTGGGTCATTAGGCTGGATTTGGATACAGAAGAGTTTGAGCTAGCGGGGGAAGACTTAACATATAACTTCACTAACATGGAATTCATACCCCTTACCGACACCAACAATAATGTTTTCTTGTTAAGGACTGATAACCCAATAATGGTACACTCAGGTACGGTTAGGGAGGATTTTGAAGTTGGACTAGATGTTGATGCATACGGCGGTCCTATGTGCCCGATGGTTGTGGGGAATGAAATATACTACATGCAAAACACCCCACCCCCAAGCATATTAAAAATAGGCAAAACTGAGGTAATAGTATGAGACTCACTCCAAAAACACAAGACTTTAATCCTGGCAGGAAGATTTTTATTTTCCCGGACGGTACCTACGAGATTTCTAACGACATGGAGCTTCCAGAAAACGCTATTCTGGGGGCAGAGATTCCCGACGAAGCTGGGAAGTACCTACTCATATCCACTTATGGTTCCTTTGTTGTGAAGGTAGACGAGTTTGATGGAGTAGAGGTTATAGACTTTCTCTTTTTCGCAGGAGAGGATGGGGAATTCTATAGGCTGGAATACGAGAATGATGTTGGTTTAGAGTATGACTCCACAACTCCGACCTTTTTAAGTCTTATGGCATATTCTCACGACGGTGGTTTTGTTACAGCCGGTTTTCTAGGACAGAGTGATACAAACTTGCGTATGGAGAAAAGAGGGCCGAACGGAAACTATATGAGAGTGTTCGACACTGCGACGTTTGCACCCAACCCCTTCCCATCCTCGGGTGTCAATACTCGCACGGTAGAGGGTCTTCTAGCAGATGAAAACGGTTGGTATATATACGTTACATACGAGGGCTCCTCACCAAACTTCTTTTCTTATTTGTGCTTTTTTGATTTTGAAGATTCTCAAAACGATAGTTACATCTACACTGGGAGAGGCTCCACAATAAGCGATTTGGACACCTCTCAATTCTCGGTGCTTGGTTACGGGGACTTTCTAACATACGATGAGGATGGAAATATTCTACTAGTGTGGGGAAGAGTTTATGGTAACCAGAGAATAATTAAATTCGACAGAGACTTAAACTTCGTTTCTTATTCCCCGAGAATTGATTTACTTGAAGACTTTGACGTATACGGGGATTCATCTAACGTAGAGGATATATACCCAAGAGTCATGTCTATAGCCAGAGTGGGGGACAAATACTATGTTATAGGTTCCGCTTTCAAGGTAGGAGGAGACTATGCTTGGGAAAGTTTCATTCAGGAGTTTGATACGGACTTAAATAGGATTCGTGCTGCTAGAATTTTCGGGGTGTTACCAACCTCCAACGCGGACGGATATCATGATATACATAGAGTAGTACCCTCAGATGGAACACTATACGCAGCAGGAACTCTATGGGATAACCCATACGAGGATAACTTTGATACCGGAGCCCTGCTGCTATCCATTGACCCGGATACTCTAACACTTAACTGGGATGCCTCCGACTTTGGAGCAGATACGGGTGGATACCTTGATATCTATTATCTTTCTGTGTTACTGGATAGAGTTTACCTGTCTGGTTATAACTTAACCTCCCCTCAGGTTCAGATATTCATGTATGATACAGGGGACGGACAAAGGTTAGATGCTTTCTTCAACTCAGACTGGGAAGCTATCATGACTCATAGCGGCTCTCTACTTCCTTGATTAGTATTAAAAGAAAAATGCCCCCTATTTAAGGGGGCTTTTTATTTCCTTCAAAATTTCTGAGAATTTCTCTCTATCCCTTTGGGCGTCAAAGTATCTTCTAACTAGCTTCTCGTTATGCTCATTACCCACATATCTTGCTACTCTCTCCTGGGGTGGATGCCATAGATGAACCATATCTAATTCAAGCCTAGTAACCTTAAAAAAATTCCTTAGAAGTATTCCCCAGGCAATATCCTGCTTTCCCCAACCATAAAACCTAATGTCCATCGGGTATTCCAGCCCGATTTTTCTTTTTATGGGTAAAGCTCCACCACCTAAAACTTGTAGGTTTGGTTCCTCAACCAAGAGTCTTCTCTCGGACTTAACTTCCTCTAAAGTCAAACGCCCCTGTATGAAGTCTATGGTGGCTTCTTCGGTAAGTCTATAAACCCACTTACCTAGCCTAACCACATCAAACTCTTCGGGCAATGAAAATCCGGGTATAACAATATCCGAGTCAGAGACAAGTACATACTCGGAAGTAGCTTTTTCCAACCCGTCTCTAACAGCCAAACCCTTTCTCCAAACAGAGTCATTACACTCACCAAACACAACAGAAGAGTACAGGGAGGAAACATACTCAAGGTTCCTCTCCCTGTACTTACACTCATTACTAGGAAAAATCGGGATGATTACATCCATTAACTACCAGAAGTAAATTCGTATACAATTACCAAGTCTTCCTCTAGAGTCTCCCCACCAACACCCTGCAAAGCATTAACGGGTATGGTCACGGTTACTTCACCCGAAAAAATAGACCAGTCATCATCGTCAATATTTAAATAATTGTCGTTTATCGTTAAAACGTTAGTACCCTCGGAGCCGTTTTGAGGAACTACGGTAATTAAACTTAAGTCTAACGCTTCTATGTCTGTATCGAATTCTAGTGAAACGAAGAATTTAGAACCAGAAAACTCTAATGAGCCTGGGCTAACTAAAAGAAGGGGTGGAAGGTTTATGGAAAGCACAAAAGCCCCTCTAGTGGTGCGTGCGAAAGAAAGGCCTTCCGAAGCTTTAAACCCAAAAATAAAACCTTCCGGTAAAGTTTCAGAATCTGAAACCTCGTATGTTCCATCTGCCCTAACAAAGACAGAGTATCCAGTGAAGTCGCTTGTTTTTATTTCTACCTGTCTCATTATACTCCTCCTGAGTAAGTAACATATTCTGAATTAAAGGTTACTGGTATACCGCCGAAAGTTACCACGTTAAGTGGTACGGTATCCTCGTAAGTTTTTACCACAAAAGTTCCATATGTGGACTGGACTATAAAGATTGAGCCGGGGGAA
>PWLN01000284.1 GCA_003559375.1 Balneolaceae bacterium
CCATAAGCCCTTTAAGGATTCTTATGGCAGCAGGTGGAACGGGTGGTCATGTTTACCCGGCCATAGCGATAGCCGATGCTATATCAAAATTGCATCCTGAAGCCGAAATCCGTTTTGTCGGGACGAAAGGACGGATGGAATGGGATACAGTTCCCCGTTATGGTTATAAGATTGAAAGCATTTGGATAAGCGGGCTGCATAGAAGGTTTACAATTCAGAATCTCATTTTTCCGCTTAAACTGGTTGTGAGTATCTTTCAAAGTCTCTATTTAATAAAATCTTTCAACCCTGATGTGGTGATTGCATGTGGCGGATTTGCATCAGGGCCCATTGGATGGGCAGCAGCAAAACTTGGTATCCCATTAATATTACAGGAGCAAAACAGCTTTCCCGGCGTCACAAACCGGATTCTTGGCAAACACGCAGACCTTATATTTACTGCCTTTGAGGACGCTGTATCCCACTTCCCGGATAATAAAGTGTATCTGGCCGGCAACCCTGTACGAAGCCTTCTATCCAAAACAGACAGAGACATTGCCTTAAAAGCTTATCAATTCAACCATAATGCTTCAGTACTCTTGATTTTAGGCGGAAGTGGCGGCGCACAGGCTCTTAATGATGCTATGATTAAACATCTTGATGAACTTCATAATCTTTTGAATCTTCAGATTATCTGGCAATGCGGTGAAAAATATGCTGAAGGGATTCATGAACAGATCGATGTTAGAAAATATCCAAATCTGCGATTATCAAAATTCATCAATGATATGCAATCTGCCTATGGAGCCGCTGACCTTGTGGTTACACGTGCCGGAGCGGGAACTTGCAGTGAACTTATGAACCTTGGACTACCTGCAATTCTTGTTCCTTCTCCAAATGTTGCCGGAGATCATCAGACAAAAAATGCGAAATCACTGGCAGATGCTGGAGCCGCTGTAATGCTTGTGGAAAAAAATATTGAACATGAGTTTGTAACAAAGATTGATTCACTGATCCGTGACAGAAAAAAACTGGCAGAAATGAGCAACGCAATGAGATCCCTCGCCAAACCTCAAGCAGCTGATACAATTGCCAGAGACGTTTTAAACTTTTTGAAGGAAGTGAAAAAATGAGCCATCAGATTCAAACACAACCGGTATTTGGACGAACCCGCCACATCCACATGGTTGGTATAGGTGGTATTGGTATGAGTGGTATGGCTGAAATTTTACTGCTTCGCGGTTATACGGTTTCTGGTTCAGATCAAAGCAGCTCAGAAACAACCGAGCGTTTAAAAAAACTGGGGGCCATTATTTATCAAAACCACTCCGCAGCAAATATTGAAGGTGCCGATGTAGTAGTCTATACAAGTGCAGTAAAAGCCGAAGATAACGAAGAAACCCGTGAAGCGTTGGCTAAGCAAATTCCCGTAATTAAGCGATCGGAAATGCTTGCCGAACTCATGAGAATGAAATATGGAATAGGTATTGCTGGCACACACGGGAAAACCACCACCACTACCATGACCGGCCACGTGGTTCAGGATGGCAGTCTTGATCCTACTATCATTGTTGGGGGCCGTGTTCACAGCTTTGATAAAACGAATGCTGTGGTTGGCAAGGGCGACATAATAATTGTAGAAGCCGATGAATACGACCGAACTTTCCTGCGCCTCTCCCCTTCACTGGTTGTGATCACAAACATTGAAGCTGAACACATGGATATCTATGAAGATATCGATGATTTAAAAGACGCTTTTGCTGAATTTGCAAATAAGGTGCCATTTTACGGTGCCGTTGTGGTCTGTCTTGACGACCCGGAGATAAGAAGCATTTTGCCAAGGATTCAAAAGAGAGTGATCAGCTATGGATACAATCCACAGGCCAGGATTCGGGCTGTTAAAATATCTCAAAATGGTTTCTTCAGCTCATTTACGGTTACAGCAAATAATGAGGTGCTTGGAGAAATCAATCTACAGGCACCGGGTGACCATAATATAAAAAATGCACTTGCTGCCGTAGCAGTTGGCCGTGAATTGGGTATACCATTCAACAAGATTAAATCCGGGCTGGAAAGATTCCGCGGGGTATTCAGGCGGTTCCAGTTGAAGCTTGAAACAGATGATTTGATAGTGATTGATGACTATGCCCATCATCCGACAGAAGTACAGGCTACCATTCATGGCGCGCGAAAAGGATGGGCTGACCGGCGTATTGTTGCAGTGTTTCAGCCCCACCTTTTTTCTCGTACCCAGCAAATGCACAAAGAGTTCGGGCTCTCATTTTTTTACGCAGAGGTACTTATAGTAACAGATATTTATCCTTCCAGAGAACAACCGATAGAGGGAGTATCTGGTGCACTGATTGCAGATACTGCTAAAAATTATGGACACAAGCAGGTGTATTATATTCAGGATAAAACAGAGCTACCCGAAAGACTGACAAAAATTGTGAAGCCCGGCGACCTCGTGATCACTATGGGTGCCGGTGACATTTACCACTATGGCGAAAAATTTACAGAACTGGTTCAGAAACCAAAGAACTGAAAATGCCTGAGAAAAAACGATATAGAAAAAAAACAACATTCGGTAAGGCTATTGCCCGGACTGTATGGGTTTTATTTGTGTTCTCAATAGCCGGTTTTGCGGTTTATGCCGGCATTTATCTTGAAAAAAATACCATTATTCAGGAAGTCTTATTTACAGGCAATCATTTCACTAATGAACAAAGCTTATTCGAAGCTATTGATACACCGGTTGGCCTCAATGCAGATAGTGTTGATTACAGAGCACTTTTCAATGAGATCAGACAACTGCCATACGTAAGTGATGTTACCGTGACTATGACTATTCGCGGAGTTCTGAATTTCAGGATCAGTGAGCATGTACCCATTGCTATGCTTGCCGATGCCAACCGGCGGGTATACGTATCGCAAGGCGGAATAAAACTCCCGGTAAAACATGGCAAAGCTGTTGACGTGCCGTTGTTACATGGTTTTCCGGTAACATCAATTGCAGACACGCTGAATACAGATGCTTTCAGGCAGATAGAAAGTTTTTTAACAGCGGCAAAACAGAATGATACAGGATGGATTACCATCAGCGAAATCACATGGAATGATAGAAAAGGTATCATTGCCCTGACCCATGAAAACGGCGTTAATGTGATATTTGGAAAAGATAATTTTCATGAAAA
>PWLN01000122.1 GCA_003559375.1 Balneolaceae bacterium
GTATCCTGATAAATGGTAAAGAGTCCCTCATAAGCTACCGTGTTCTCAATGGCTCTCTCAAATGGCGATTTAGCAGGCTCTGCATTCACCACTGAGGTATCTGCAACTGTTTCCCTAGAAGAAGCGCATGAAGTAACTGTATAAATGAAAATTACTGAAATGAACAGCACAATCAGCTTATTCATTGAATGGAGATTCTTTCCCATAATTAGGCTTTGTTTTTATTGAATAATTTTGCCGGGCTAACAAAGGCAATTACAATGAAAGTTCCGGTGAAGATTATACGATCAGATCAAATGAAAGTTTTGAAAC
Organism: Balneolaceae bacterium; assembly: GCA_003559375.1. Taxonomy (GTDB): domain Bacteria; phylum Bacteroidota; class Rhodothermia; order Balneolales; family Balneolaceae; genus Rhodohalobacter. The sequence goes on from PWLN01000122.1 coordinate 313, forward strand.
ATCAGAAACTTGCTATCTTCACGCGATTTTCAGCAATCGCAAGCTCAAGCTCTGCCTCTTCCCTGTTTTGGGTTATTGTCTTCAGGAGATTTCGGAGTTCATCCCTCTGCTTGATGGCTTCCGTTACATCAATCTCGTTGGATAGTTCCGCTTTTTCAGCGAGTAAAGTACACTGGTTTTTACTCATTTCAACAAAACCACCGCTAACCGCATAGATGATCTCCTCATTTTCTGCGGTCTGCAAGGATATTTTGCCAATACCGAGTGAAGAAACCACAGGCGCATGGTTATGAAGCATTTGAAAGTTACCGGCTGTTCCGGGTACCTGAACACTGATTACTTCTCCCTCGAATAGAGGCCCGTCTGGTGTAAGCAATTGTGCATTAAACTTTTTAGACACGACTAACCCTTTTTAAACTTCGGCTTCAGCTTCTGCAAGAATACGCTCACCTTTTTCCTGTGCCTGCTCAATAGTTCCAACAAGGTGGAATGCATTTTCAGGAAGATGATCGAGTTCCCCATTCAATATCATATTGAATCCTTTAATGGTGGCATCAATTTTCACATACTCACCGCTTTGACCGGTAAAAGCTTCTGCCACAAAGAAAGGCTGACTGAGGAACCTTTGAACGCGACGGGCACGGGATACTACGAGTTTGTCTTCATCGGAAAGTTCATCCATACCGAGAATCGCGATAATATCCTGCAGTTCTTTGTACTTCTGAAGAATTTCGATCACACGCGATGCGCATCTGTAATGGGAATCTCCCACAACTTTGGGATCAAGAATCCGTGATGTAGAATCCAATGGGTCAACAGCCGGGTAAATACCGATCTGCGTGAGTGCCCGGCTTAATACAGTGGTTGCATCAAGGTGAGAAAATGTTGTTGCAGGAGCCGGGTCGGTAAGGTCATCTGCAGGAACATAGATTGCCTGTACAGATGTAATGGATCCATTTTTAGTTGAAGTGATGCGCTCCTGAAGGTCACCCATTTCAGTAGCGAGTGTAGGCTGGTAACCTACGGCTGACGGCATCCTCCCAAGCAGTGCCGATACTTCTGATCCTGCCTGAGTAAACCGGAAAATGTTATCAATAAAAAGAAGTATATCCCTGGAAACCTCATCGCGGAAGTATTCTGCAACAGTAAGGCCGGAAAGTGCAACCCGTGCACGGGCTCCCGGCGGCTCATTCATCTGGCCAAATACAAGTGTTGCCTGTGATTGTTTGAGGGCGGTCTCATCGACTTTTGAAAGATCCCACTCTCCCCTCTCCATCGCATGCTTGAATTCATCACCATAGTTAATTACACCAGACTCGATAAATTCACGAAGCAGGTCATTGCCTTCCCTTGTTCGCTCGCCAACTCCGGCAAATACCGAGAGGCCTCCGTGCTGTTTTGCGATATTGTTTATCAGCTCCTGGATGAGTACGGTTTTTCCTACACCGGCGCCTCCGAACAATCCGGTTTTTCCTCCTTTGGCATACGGACATAAAAGGTCGATAACCTTTATTCCTGTTTCCAGCATTTCTGTACTGGTGGCCAGATCTTTAAAAGCCGGTGCTTCCCTGTGAATTGGATAGGAACGATTGCCTTCAGGCTGTTTGATTCCATCAATGGCTTCTCCTACAACGTTGAAGAGCCTTCCACGGATATCCTCACCAACTGGCATGGCAATTGATTCTCCTGTATCAATTACATCTGTTTTTCTGACAAGACCGTCGGTTGAATCCATTGCGATGGTACGTACACGGTTTTCACCAAGGTGCTGCGCCACTTCAAGGTATAGCCTTGAGCCATCTTCTTTTTCGATGTAAAGTGCGCTTAATATCTTTGGAAGATTCCCCTGTTCAAAATCAACGTCAACAACTGGTCCAATTACCTGAGCTACGGTTCCTTTATTCATGCAGTGAGTTTATTTATATGAATACTTAAGAAAGGTTATGAAAATCAAACACTTATATAAGTGATAAAAAAATTTTTATTATAGCTTTAAAATTTAGGCAGTAATTCTTCAAAAATCAAAGACAGAGTGGCAGAAAATTATATTTCCAATCATTGTTGTCCACTTGTGACTATGGTAAAACGTTCAAAAAATGAACCCAGTGAAGCGAGATTTCGCTTCGCTGGGAACAGATGAGCATTTCATGGGAATCGCTATGCTCGGAGCACTGCGCGTTCAAAAGATGAGTCCTCTTCTAAGGACTTACTTAGTAAGGAACCCTATCTTATGGATCCGCACCATAGCCAGGAGATCCTTCCACTCCATCCCGACGAAAATACACCGTCGGGATTCCGGTCAGGATGACAAGGGTGCTTTGTGCCACCAGGCGGCGCCGAAGGCATCCCGATGGGATAATACGTCGCCTTGACTTCGCTACCGGTGACAGATTTAGAAAATGGTGTTTTCTGGTTGGTTTCGACGATTTTATCTTTAGCGATACACCTCTTGCCATATGCTATAAACCATTTCAAACAGCAATCCCTCGACAAAGGTTTTCCTGTTTTCAGAGAGTATCGCTCGGGATTGGTTTTTGGTAAACTTTTCTAACCGTCAGCTAAAGCAGACGGCAATATTGTTCAATCCAGGTTTATCTACTGATGAAAAAATTCGACATTTCCCGAAGGGATCCCTACGGGGCGATATTTGGTGTTTCCCATTGGGATCCCTACGGGGCGATATTTTAACCAGCCCTGAAGGGGCGCAATAACATAGCCCGGGGCAGAGTGAGCGCCGCGAATGCAAGCGAACGTCGCCCCGGGTCATGGACGGCGCAAACCCGTCATCGGCCGGGAACGAACAAAGGGGATGATGGCTATTCCGATGATGCGAAGTACGATCTGCGTCAACGCCCTCA
>PWLN01000437.1 GCA_003559375.1 Balneolaceae bacterium
CAAGTTGAGTTCCTATCAAGCAAGAAAGAAACGGGCGCAAAGGACATGTTTGGCAATCCATTGCAAGACACGACACCGCCTAAAGTGAACAAAACAGCAGAGCCAGAGTTTGACACTGCACCGAAGAAGTTTACTGAACCAGAGGGCGACTTGCCGTTTTAGTCGTACACATCGCATAAATTAAACGAGTGAAAATGGTATAATTATAGTAGGTCAGAGAAGTCGTTTTTATTGCTTACAATTATACCGTTGCACTCGTGCTTGAGTGCTCATGAGATGACTTCTTGACCGAAAACACTTGTGAGCATTCAACCATGGGTGCAATTTTCACACAGAAAGGAAAGAGGATGAAAGAGAAACGAAGTATCATCATGTTTTACGATTTACTGCATTTGATTAACTCACTTGAACCATTCGATGCAGGAATGATTATCAAGTCATTGATAGATTACGAAATACATAACAAAGAATGGAATTGGGATTACAGTTCCGATGAAACATTAAAATACATCTATTCAATGGGAAAAGCACAACTTGATCGTGGCAAACAGTTGTTTGACCAAAAGTACGGTAGCGACAATGATTAACGGTTATGTTAAGTTGCACCGCTCACTGACCAAGTGGGAATGGTACACCGATGCAAACACATTGAGATTGTTCTTGCACTGCTTGTTGATGGCGAACCATGCTGATGTAAAGTTTCGTGGTGTTATGATTAAACGAGGCTCATTCCAAACGAGTTTCCAGATGTTAAGTGCCGAAACAGGACTATCAATCCAAAACATAAGAACCGCACTAAATAAGTTAGAAGTAACAGGCTAACTAACACACCAATCAACCACCAAAAACAGCATGATAACAGTAAATAACTACGATGATTATCAATCAGATAACAAGCAAACTAACAAACAACTAACAAGCGACCAACAAACGACTAACACACCACTAACAACAAACAAGAATGAAAAGAACTTAAAGAATGACAAAAAGAATATTATAAAACCATTAGGGGTTGTCTTGGATGAGATGATTGATGAGCATACTGAAAACCCAAACCTTCGTAAAGCACTGCGAGAGTTTGTTCAATATCGAAACGCAAACCCAAAGACCAAAATAAGCGATTTGGGATTGACCAAAAGCATCAACCAACTAACGAAGATGTTTGGCGATAACACCGCAGACAAAATACAATCAATCGATAACACGATTGCAAACGGTTGGAAGGGATTGTTTGATATTAACAAGAAGGGCGACAAACTAACTTACGGATGGCAGGAAGAATTGAAAGCCGAGCAAGACAAGTTTGACAATCAAGGCTATGAACCCAAGCGATCCGCAGAAGAGGCAAAACGAAAGTTGGATGAGTTATGAACCAGACACAGTTTGAAGGCGAGTTCACGCGCGAGGTGCAATTTCATGCAGATGGCATAACCCAGCAAGAGATTGACCTGATTATTGAACAAGCCTCGTATATGAGCGATTACGAGCGAAAGATATATTTTGATGCACTCATCAAGTTGATGAAGGCGTATCACTGAAAGGAGGAACAATGGGAGATTTTAGCAAATGGATCAATGACATATTAAGCAACGAGAAACTACTTCGGGACATCCGCACCTATGTGATGATTACGATAGCCTTGTCCTTGGCGATTATCTACTGGGGGTTCTTGAGCAACTTCCAATGGACTGGCATCCAGATTCAGCGGGTGCTTGGGTTGACTGTCGTGTTTGCGACATCGATATTCATCGTCCGCATCGAGTTCAAAGCCCGAGCCTTTGCCGCAGAGATGGAAGAGAACGAAGAGTTGAAAACCATCGAGAAGCAACTATTTGATGAAGATGTCGATATCAAGAACGATGAACTTGGGATTGAGTATGTCGGCAAGTTTAACAAAGAAGGGCAAGACAAAGCAAACCGCATCAAAACGGAAAATACCATCCTAAAACTGATGGAAAAACGAAGAGAGCGTATCAGACGCAATCGACCCACCAATGCGTTAGATGCCCAAATAGAGCGGTTAAAACGAGAACCAGAGGTGGACACCAAGTACAAGCCGATTCGATACACCGATTTAATTAGCAAAGGGGCAACCCTAAACAGCGGCAAAGATGTACTCGATCGTGACATGATTTACTATGACCCAGTGAAGCAAGGGAACGCAAAGAGCCTATTCACCATCTTCATTCGAAGTTTAATCCCTGGTTCGATTGGCATTGGGTTTTTAATTAGTGAACCGCTGGTCAACATCGTATTGTATTATGTGCTTTTGGTCATAGGGTTCGCATGGACAATCTCGACACAATATGTGCTGACCCGACAAAACACGAAAACAGTGTACTTCAGCACACGCAAAAACAAGTTGACCTTGCTACGAGAAATGAAAGCCTATATCAATCAGCGATTGGCAGAGCGTAAGTTGGAAGAGGTAAGCGATCAAGTGGCGAAAGAGATGCAACAAGATCAACAATAGGTTACAATAGCAATACCATTTCCGTTTTCCAAGGTATCGGTGAGAACAACCTTGGCGATTATTTTACAAAGTATTGTCAGTTAGAGAGAGGCGGAATAGACCACCGCCTTTTTCTATGCAAAAAAAATAAAAAAAATAAAAATAACTATTGACTTGCTATTGTATAGATGAGATAATTAATTATAGAAAACGAGGAGAAAACAAATGAAAACATACACAGCAAAGGTTCAAGGTTACACATTCGACACTGAAGCGATCAACTTACAAGATGCAATCGAAATCGCAGTTTACGAAATGGCACAAGAAGGTATCAAAGTAACAGCAAACGACATCGAATTGGTATTGGAGTAGAATAATGGAAAACTATATAACAGCAACAATGCTTCCTAAACTAAATACATTCATCGTAACAAACGACAGCCCAGAGTTGTTCGACAGAATCACCGAGTTATTAGACATTCAAAACAAAACAGCAGAAGAAACAATAAACATCAGAAACGAATATGTGAAGTGGTTCAGTGAGTATAGAAAACATACACCACTCGATATTGTTAGATTAAGTTATGTCACAGCGGTTATAGATTACAACTTAGTAAGAAAACCAAACGGTTACAAGTACATATAAAGATTAGATCCCTCGGGGTCTTTTTTTATTCACAAGTCAAAACTCGTGGCGTAAACGACATAAAAAAAA
>PWLN01000359.1 GCA_003559375.1 Balneolaceae bacterium
CGATGATCAAACTGTCGGTAGTGCATGTGGCGGCGGTCCCCGAAGCACCGTTTCCCGATCCGCATGTGCTGGCAGTTGCTCCCTATGAGTTTGGTTTCTGGCCGTCCGATGCCCCAATGGGGTCAGCCCCGCCGTCGATGGCTTTTGCATACATGACGCATACCGATCCCGGTTTGGATGCCGGTGTGCTGGGCTATACCCGTGGTATGTTCAACCTGGCATCCCGAACCCGGATTATCGCCCTTGGCGATGATGGGTTTGCCTTCATCAACACGGGGAATCCGGAGGGCAACCCCGGTTATCCCGGCCGGCGGCTGGGCGGGGCAGTGCTTGCGATGAATACAGAAGGACAGGGCTCGGTTACCGTGGAGTGGACCGGGGGCACGGTGCTGGCCAACTCGCGCATCTACCACCTCCGGCTGCAATACCGTACCTCGGTGGATGAACCATTCCGCGATGTAACCGATAATTCGGGCAATCCTGTGGAATACCATCGTTTTGAGGAAGATGGCCACCGCCGGCAGGTGGGCCCGGTGTTGCTGCCGGTTGATGCCGCTGATCAGCCGTATGTGCAGTTATTCTGGCGCTATTACCACACCGGAGAACGGGAAGACGAGGAGAGCGGACAGCGGGCGATGCTGCATATTGCAAATATTCGTATCACCTCATTTGCACTTATGGGAACTCACCCGGGGATGCCAACAGAATTTCGCCTGTTTCAGAACTATCCGAATCCGTTTTACCCACAAACAACAATCCGGTATGACCTGCCATCGGACCAGCATGTGCGGCTGGACCTGTACACGATCACCGGACGTCACGTCGCGCGTCTGGAGGATCGTTGGGCAGAGGCGGGTCGTCACGCGGTGCAGGTGAACGCTTCGGGGCTCGCCAGCGGGGTGTATCTGTACAGGCTGATCAGCGATGAGTTTACCGATACGGGGAAACTGAGTGTGATTAAGTGAAGTGAAAAGTGACCCACCTGCGTTGAAACATCGGTGGGTAAAAAAGCTGGAGCGGAAGCGGAAGTCCCGATAAACATACCATGTTTTTTTGGTGGGTAGGGTGTGGTGATTCTTATAAAAAATCTCGGAACCCGAATCGAAACTTAATAATGCCCTTTTAGTGAAAGAATTACTACCCTTTTTTTATCTTCAATTACATCATAAACAATTCGGTGTTCCTGATTTATCCTGCGTGACCACAAACCAGGCAGGTTGTACATTAATTGTTCAGGTTTTCCAATACCTTTATAAGGGGCATTTTCGATGGCTTTAATGAGCCTGGATATCTTATTTTGAATACTTTTGTTGCCGGATTTTTTCCAAAACAATAGATCTTCCCTGGCTTTGTCCGTGTAGACTATTTCCACAAATCATCGGTTTTAATAGCCGTAACTTTCCCCCGGCTGGCTTGTTTTTTGCTCTCAAGAATCTTATCCACAAACTCCGGATCATAGGGGGATTCATCGCAGTATACCTCTGCTTTGAGGTGCCTGGCCAGATCGACGATGATTTTCAGGTCTTTTTTGTTTTTGGGTTTAATAATTACTGATTCCATAGTGACTGGATATTTAATGCATCGTTTGTTAAAACGGATGGATCTACTCAATATTCCCTTTGAATGTAAGTTTAATCACAATTCAGAAGAAGTCCCAAAACATCTGGCATGTTTTTGGGTGTGGGGTAGCGGCTTGAGAAACATGGTATGTTTATCCATACTCAGAACGTTGAGTGGCGTTGAAGCCCGGATTAGGGGGTGAACTGTTGCATGTCATTGAATAAACATACCATGTTTTTTTGCGGTTACATCAACAAATTACTTTTCACGGGATGCCAGAATCTCTGCAATGTGTACGGTTTTTATTCCGGCCCTCTGACGGTTCATGGCGCCGCCGATGTGCATCAGGCAGGAGTTGTCGGCAGCGGCGCACACTTCGGCACCTGTATTTTTGATATTCCGGATTTTGTCGCCCAGCATCGCGGCTGATGTGTCGGCATTTTTAATGGCGAACGTACCGCCAAAACCGCAGCATTCCAATGCACCGGGAAGCGGCACAAAATCGAGCCCTTTCACATTCTGCAGAAGCCGGAGCGGAGCATCACCGATTTTCAGCATCCGCAGTGAATGGCAGGTAGGGTGATAGGTTACGCGGTGCGGGTAATAGGCGCCCACATCTTCAATTCCCAGGTTGTTTACAAGGAATTGTGTGAACTCATGGATCCTCGGAATAAGTCTGTTTACCCGTTCTTCAAGTTCGCGGCTGCCGGAGAGTTTCGCCACTTTGGGATAGAATTCATGGATCATGCCCGTACAGGATGCCGATGGTATCACCACCGCTTCTGCCTCTTCGAACTGATCCACAAACCGCTCAACCAGCGGAATGGTCTCTTCCTGATAACCGGTGTTGTAATGCATCTGTCCGCAGCAGGTCTGATCCATGGGAAAATGGATCGTATGGCCCAGCCGCTCCAGGACGGATACCACAGCCTTTCCGGTTTCAGGGAACAGGGTGTCGTTGTAACAGGTGATGAAGAGGGAGATGTTCATGTAGAGTTTTGAGTTCTTAGTTTTGAGTTGTGAGTTTTAATGTTTTTTTTGAATTATGTATAGTTGCTGACTTACATGTATTTCTCATGATGCCAAACAACTCTGTCAGGACCTATCGGACTCTGACAGGTTGTTTTAAATTTTGGCCCATGAATAATTTCTGAAATCCAATTCGGTAAATGGTTTTGTAATATTTAGTTTCAGTTGATTTTTCAGTTGGCTGGTGGATAACGTGTTCATTGTTGTCACCACTGATGCGCCAAGTGCGGATGCTTCGGGGACATCAGCTGTGTAGATTTTTTTCTCCGGCAGCATCGATGCCAGTAATCTGCAGAAAAATTGGTTTTTTGCAAAGCCTCCGGTAATAATAATTTGATCCACAGGTTTGCTTCCTTCTGCCAGTTTCAGGGCATCGGCCTGGATGGAGGCGAGGTCAAGCATGAGCCGGTGGGCTGCTTCCTCATAGGTTTTAAATTGTTTTAGGTTCCATTCTCCTGGATTATGATTCGGATAAGGGCCTGAACCGGATGCTTTTTCCGGCACCAGCTTTTTGGAACTGTCCGCGTCATTTGCAATGGTTTGAATCAGGTGCGGGTCAGGTTCGCAGGCGATCTGA
>PWLN01000175.1 GCA_003559375.1 Balneolaceae bacterium
ATAACATTGTTGATGTAATCGTGGATGATGAACTACCTCTGTCAGACGATTCGTCCACCATCATAGACCTCACCGGCAGTGAACCGGAAATCATCCGTGAAGGGCTGGGAATGGAAAAGCTTAACGAAGCCCTTGCACTGGAAGGCTTTGAGATGGGTTAACCGCGAAGGGCGCGGAGATACGCAGAGGGGATATGAACCCTCGTCTGTCCAGTGCCTTTCTGGACTGACGAATACAATGGGGATTGATTATGGTAAGGTGGCCTGGGGAGATTCGACAGACGAGGAAAGCACTCGTCAGTCGAAGGTCGCAGGAGGATGACGGTGGTGCAGAGTTGGGAGATCCTCTGCTTTCGCAGGAGGATGACGGTGATGCCGGATAACCGAAATTCGATCCCCACTTCAACATTTCCCATAGGGATCCCTTCGGGGCGATATTCAGTGTTCGATATTCGATATTCCCGCTGCCGTCTCACCCAAACAACTTCTCGAATTTTTCTCTGTAATCCGGCTCAATAACTCCTTTTTCGGTAATAATCGCACTAATCAGCCGGTTCGGGGTGATGTCGAAGGCGGGATTGTATGCGCTGATGTGTTTCGGGGCGGTTCGTTTGCTGCCAAAATGGGTGATCTCGTCTTCTTCGCGCTGTTCTATTTCGATGTCGCTTCCGTTTTCCAGGTGCATGTCGATGGTGGAGTAGGGGGCGGCGATGTAAAAAGGGATGTCATGCGCATTCGCCAGTACCGCCAGCGAGTAGGTGCCGATTTTGTTGGCGGTATCTCCGTTGCGGGTGATGCGGTCGGCGCCGGTAATCACCAAGTCCACTTCCCCTTTCTGCATCAGGAATGCAGCAGCCGAGTCGATGTTCAGCGTAAAGGGGATCTCTTCTTTTTGCAGCTCCCATGTGGTGAGACGGGCGCCCTGTAGCAGAGGACGCGTTTCATCGACCCACACATTTTTAATTTTTTTCTGCTTGTGGGCATGAAGGATCACCGAAAAGGCGGTTCCGTACTGGCCGGTAGCCAGGCTGCCGGTATTGCAATGGGTCAGGATACGGGCATTGGGGGGTACCCGTTCAGCGCCGTTTTCACCAATCGCTTTACAGAGCCTGCGGTCTTCCTCGTGAATATTGATTGCGGTTTGCAGGGCCAGTTTTTTCAGTTCGGAAATGGGTTTTTCCTTTTGTGAGTAAATGATACCGAGTATCCGTTTCAAAGCCCATGAGAGGTTTACTGCGGTGGGACGAGAAGAGTTGAGATAATCCGCCACCCGCTCACACTCTTTGTAAAAGGTACCGAATACACCTTCATGCAGATCACGGACGCCAAGATAAAGGCCATACGCCCCTGCTATACCAATCGCGGGCGCACCCCGTACTTTCAGTTTTTTGATGGCATCCCACACCTGCCCCACGGATGTAAGTGAGATGATCACCTCTTTTTGTGGTAGAAACGTTTGGTCAATGATACGGATATCATCGCCTGTCCATTCTACAGATTGAAATGTGCTGGCGGTAAAAGACATCAAGTAATGGAATTAGGATGTTGTAAGATGTTGTGTTAGTAAAATAAGGGAGTAGAGGTTTAGTTTTTTAACTTTGTGCAATTTAATTGTGTTCAGAATAAGAGGTGGTGGATGCTGGATACTGTAGCCCGGGTCGCCGACCCGGTTTGACGGGTTTAAGCTAAAAACGAATACCAAGTGCTGGATACTGGACACTGGCAGCGTTGTGGAATTTGGGAAAGATATTGGATGGTGGTAATTAGAGCATCTATCATTCAGACAGTTATTTTTTCATAAACCAGATAAATTGTTTACAATAAAAAAATTTTTTTAAAAAATTACCTTATCCGCAATCCGAACCCCAAAAAAGCGCTACCAATTTTTAGGGGTTTCCCTTAGGTCATGTTAAGTTAACTCCTTAAGGGTTGGTCAGGATTGGTCTCTTAGACAGTGATATTTGGTTTCGATATACTTCATCAGAATAAAAAAACAAATGAAACACATCACCACAAATAAAGTGATCCGGTTTCTGAAATAAAAATTTAACAAAGAGATGAGGTAACAAAATGATTTTAAAGAAAAATGTAGGTTACATGGATTCAATCATCCGTGTTGTACTTGGTGCTCTGATTTTGTCAATGGGCCTGTTCTATGACAGCTACTGGGGATTTATTGGACTGATCCCTGTGATTTCAGGGGCGATTTCATTCTGCCCGATTTATAGATTAATGCGAATTTCAAGTATGGATCCAAACCTTGAAAGAGAGAATTAACATATTTATAAGAGAAAGAAAAACATAAAGAGATTTTACAGAGAGTTACTAAAGAGAAGATCAGGAGTTATTGCTCGGTTAAAATTAAGATGTCAAGTTTGAGAGAGGGTTCATACCAGAGGGGAGCCGGAAATCCGGTTCCCCTTGCTTTTTTTGGCCACCAAGTCACCAAGGCACGAAGGAAGTTTTAGTGGGTATCATGAATGGGGGAGCATTCATTTATGATGGTTTTTATTTTGGCCACCAAGTCACCAAGTCACCAAGTCACCAAGGCGCGAAATAGATGAAATGTGGTTATATTATCCGGGAATTCTTTTAGTTTTCCGTGATATTGCTTAAATATTCCACGCATTTTTGATGCATCACCTATCATCTTAAACATTAGAATGTGAGTATCGAATGATTTTTTCCCAAAACTTCCTTTCATTTTCAGGGTTATGTTTTGCTCTGTTGATATTTTTTTCCGGGTTTGGCAGTGCCGCCGCGCAAGAACCTCTCCTTTCAACGGGCCATTTTTTTACTGAGGAAGAAGGTGCAGCTTTTCTGGATCTTATGCGTCAAAATTATCAAACACGAGAAGATTGGGAGACGAGGGCTGAACTGATCAGGGACAGGATACTGGAAGGTTCAGGGCTGAGTGTGTTTCCGGAAAAGAATCCATTAAAGCCCGTATTTGGCGATAAACGGATTTATGACGGCTATACCGTACAAAATGCGGCTTTTGAGAGCCTTCCGGGGGTATATGTTACCGGCAGTATTTACGCTCCGGAAATTTCTGGAGATGAACCGCTGCCCGGCATATTGAGTCCGCACGGTCACTGGACCGTAACAGGCGAAGTGGGGCGTTATCGGCCTGAAGCCCAAAAACG
>PWLN01000463.1 GCA_003559375.1 Balneolaceae bacterium
AGAAGCCAACAGAGTAAAAGATCCCCTTTCGGGCTACAGCAGGCGATTCTGCCGCTGCCGCCCTCTGATGAAAGCTGGGATCCACAAATGTCCACAATGCTATGAAAAACCATACCAGTACATACTGCCAGCTGTGTCCGCCGGTAATATCGAGATGGTCGGCCGGAAGTGTACTGATGAGTGTTCCAAAACCACCGAATTCAATTGCGGCATAAATGAGCAGAATAATGAATCCACTGAACATCAGAACAACCTGCAGGATATCTGTTCTGATGACCGCACCGAATCCTCCAATCGTAATATATAGCACTGAGAAGAGCGCGACCAGTGAAGCATAAAACAGGAATGGAGCAGTGCCGCCACTCAGATACTGAAAGAGTAACCCCAGCATAAGTATATATGGTGCGGGGCTAACCAGGATAAAAATGGGAAGTGCACTGATACGTCCTGCCCTTTCACTATACTGTCTGGCAACAGCTTCAGGTATGGTAAGGGCTTTATTCATTCGGATTTTTCCTGCGAGAAAAATGGCAAAGAGAGCAGAAAAGATGTAAAACGGAGCGCCGAGAATAAGCCACTGGGAAATTCCAAACTGATAACTCCACTCACCGACCCCAAGGATACCACCATACCAGGTGGAAACAAGCGTAGCCACAAAAGCAGGCAGCGTTACTTTGCGGCCACTTAGCAAAAAATCCTCTTCACTTTCGGCTTTCCAACCCTTTTTCCAGCTAATCCAGATCAGAAAAATGAAATATGCTGCTACAAACAGCCAGTCAATCCAGGCAAATTCAGAATTCACACATCGTCGGTTTTATGATTCACGAGAAGGAGAAGGTCTCCCTTTTTGAAGACAATTTCGACTCTTTTTTGGATTGTTTCGTTGGAACTACCGTCCTGTACTCCATTTTTTAAAGTACCGTTTGAAAGCTGATATTTCAGGCCCCGGGTTGTGATGCCCTCAACTGTTCCGGACAATGGAAACAGGGAGAGGGATGTATGAACAGGCAACTCTTCAATGAATGGGGATTGTATAACACGGATTGTAGAATACCTGTCTATAAAACAGATAGAACGAAATTGCCGGTTAAACTGCAGTAATACCGAGAGATTCTTTAGCGTATGATCGAGGCGTTTTCCGGTCGCGCCAAAAACAACGACTTCGCTGACGCTTTTCTCTCTGGCATAAATCAGTGCTTTCTCGAGGTCGTTGGTCTCCTGGTCAGGATCCCGGATTATTTCTGCTGTCTCATTTCCGGATGGTTTATAACTGTCCATATCACCAATGATAACATCGGGAGTAAAACCTGCTTCAAAGGCCCGGCGCGCTCCACCGTCAGCGGCAATAACAAGGGCAGACTCTGCTATCTCCTTTTTCAAATAATCCAAAGAAGCAAGCTCACCGTCGCAGATTACAACTGTTTTCATTTCACAGCAGTATTTTTTATTTGAGGATTTAGACCAAAAATGAACAACGTTTTTAAATTCAGCTAACAGCTAATTCGCTACATGATAAACTTTTCAGGACTCAGCCAGAAATTAAACACGTTTACACTAACAAAACTTAAACAGTATCAATGAATAAAATGTTTTAAGTTCTCTATTTCTTCATCAAATTATCAAATGTAGTTCAATTAGAATGGCCACAATGTTCAGCGAGTTTCAGGAAAAAATCAAAAATTATTCTAATATCGGAATACTATCACACATTCGTCCTGATGGTGATTGTATTGGTTCACAGGTTGCCCTCTCACTCTGGCTAAAAAAAAAGGGTTATGAGGTTAGAGCATTCAATGACGATGATATTCCTGGCAATCTGCAGTGGATGCTGGATTTTTTTCCTGTCGTGAAACCCGGTTTTCATGATTTTGATAGCTGTGATTTATTTATTTGCCTGGATGGGAATTCCCTTCCGCGTTTCGGAGTGTTTGAAGAGTGGGTGAAGGGCAAACAGCTGCCGGTCTGGATGATTGATCATCATCCGGATCCTCAGGATCATTTTCACCTTTCCGTTTCGGTTGAAATTGCCTCATCAACATGCGAACTGGTTTACAATCTCATTTCTGTTGACGATGTGACATTATTTGATGAACAAATTGCAAAAGCACTCTATACCGGGATCATAACAGATACGGGATCTCTCCAGTTTGAAAGTGTTACAGCCGAAACAGTTGAAATAGTGGCTCACCTTCTTCGTATTGGGCAATTCACACCAAATGAGATTATTGAGATTATCTATTCAAATAAATCCATTGGCCAGTTAAATCTTCTCAGTAAAGCACTTGAAACAATCCGAATGTATGAAAATAATCAAATTGCAGTGATGTGCGTTACTAAGGAGATGCTGGAGTCGACACATACATCTCCAGCCGACACCGAAGGATTTGTAACGTATCCTCTGAGTATTGATGGAGTAAAAGCTGCTGTGTTACTGAAAGATTTTTTTGATGATGGTGTACGAATCAGCCTCCGCTCTCGTAGTTCTATAGATGTGAACATTTGGGCACGTGAGCTCCAGGGCGGCGGCCATAAGAAAGCAGCAGGGGCCTGGCACAAAGGCCCGCTGGATGAGGCAATAAATGATGTGGTAAAAATTGGTATTAAACAACTTTAGAATATTGAAGAATCTTCTTCTTAATCCCGTTGTATTTACGTGCTTACTGATCTTGTTTTCCAGCTGTGCAGAATGGAATCAGGAATCAGGATCAAATATCGTAGAAAAGGAGGATGAGATGGATATCCCTTTTTCAGCAGCTTTTATTGAAAATGAGGATGAGTCAGAGGAATTATCAGATTCGGAATTAAGCAGGCAAATTCTTATTGAAGATGTAACCCTTAGCCGTTCGAATGCAATCACAAGGGCAGTAGAGAAAGCAAGCGGTGCAGTTGTGAGTGTGATGTCGACCAGCCCGGCTGCAAGAATTGATCCGTTTCATGAAGAATTGCTCCGGTTTTTCTTTGGTGAACAATTTCGCAGGGATAACACTAATATGGGGTCCGGCTTTATCATAAGTGAGGATGGATTGATTGTTACCAATCAACATGTTGTTGGAAATAACCCAACAGAAATAATGATTCATACTACAGATGGACGGTCTTATGATGCAAAATTGATCGGAAGTGATGAATTAACCGATATTGCACTGTTAAGAGTAAAATCTGAAAATAGTGTTTTTCCGTTTTTAGAATTGAGCGATTCCGATGAAATCATTGTCGGGGAGTGGGCAATTGCACTGGGCAACCCCTTCGGGCTTTTTGATGATGGTAAACCTACCGCAACAGTTGGAGTGGTAAGTGCCATTAACCGCGATTTCCGTGCCGACCCGAATAACCCAAGGGTTTATATCGATATGATTCAGACGGATGCCGCCATAAACAGAGGCAATTCCGGAGGGCCTCTTTTGAATGGTGAGGGTAAGGTAATCGGTGTAAATACATTTATTTATACCGGCGGCACGAGTGCTGGATTTGTAGGCCTGGGTTTCGCGATTCCCAGCAACAGGGTCGACCGGATTGTAAGCCAGCTACTTGCTACCGGAGTTGTAATGCTTGATTATGATCCCGGCATGGAGTTTACTTCTATGACCGAACAGTTAATCTATCGTTACAGGCTACCTTATATTCAGGGCTTGTTGGTAACAAGCGTAAATAAGAACGGCCCGGCATACGAGTGCGGAATTATGCCTGGTGATGTAATTGTGAAAATCGGTGATGAAAGGGTAGTAAGTGAAATGCATGCCTGGGCACTGCTCAGGGATTATTTGGAGGGCGATACCATGCATATTGAACTCATCAGGGAAAATGAATTGTACGAAACCAAAATGGTGCTAAGACAAAGAATTTCTGCCCAATAAAAAAAGCCGCAAACGGCTCTTGCCGAATGCGGCCTTCCCTCTCTTGATTACATTACTCAACTTTTAACACAATTACCTGTTAAGACGCGGTTAATAGCCCCCGCTTAATAAATAGTCATAAGTATGAACCCGATTTTTCAAATTCCTTACAAAAAAAAGAATATATTTTTGAAAATATCCTGATCAGGCAAAAAAGGGAGAATATTATTATGTTTAATAGCTATGCTTATTGAAAAAGAAGATGCCAAAAAGACAGAATATCTTATTGAAGTTCCCAACGGCCAGTCAACAGATATTCGTCTCGACCAGTACATAACTTCCTTTGTACAAAATGCAACCCGCAACAAAGTTCAGAAAGCGATTAAGGATGGTTTTGTGCTGGTAAACGGAAAACTTGAAAAATCATCCTATGTGATGAAGGCTGGCGACAAAATAGAGATCTCATTGCCCAAGCCCCCTCCGCAGCGGGCGAGGCCAGAAAAAATGGATCTTGATATTGTGTATGAGGATGATGACTTGCTGGTTGTGAATAAACCTGCTGAAATGGTGGTTCATCCGGCATTTGGCAACTGGTCGGGAACTTTGGTTAACGGGCTTCTTTTCCATACCGGGCAGCATTTGTCTAATGCGGATGCTGAAACCCTGAGGCCGGGAATTGTACACCGGCTGGATAAAGATACAAGCGGGCTTCTTGTGGTAGCAAAAAATGAAATTGTGCATCAAAAACTTGCAAAACAATTTTCAAAAAAGAAAGTAAAGCGTACATACTGGGCCATAGTATGGGGATATCCGCCAGAGCAGGGGTCCATTGAAGGAAATATTGGCCGTTCACCTCAGAACAGAAAAATCATGAAAGTGCTGGCAGAAGGCGGGAAGCATGCAGTAACTCACTATAAACGCCTTGAACAGTTTGACCATCTTGCTCTGCTTGAAATTCAGCTTGAAACAGGCCGTACTCACCAAATCCGGGTGCATATGCATCATAAGAAGCTTTATATTTTCGGAGACCGAACCTATGGCGGTGATTATGTAAGATATGGGCCAAATACAGGCTCAAGAAAAGCGATGTACAAAAATATGTTCGAGGCGTTACAGCGTCAGTCACTACATGCTAAAACCCTCGGTTTTATTCATCCAGTAAATGATGAGTTTGTTGAATTCGACTCGTCTTTGCCGGAAGATTTTTCATACGTATTGAATAAATTGAGAAATAACTGCAAGCAAGCTTAAACTATGAAAAATAAAAAATCAAAAAAGATATCGATTGAAGTGGAACTTGATGAAAATAATATTCCTGAAAGTATAAAATGGTCAGCATCAGATATGCAGGGGTATGATGATGCATCATGCCGCGCAATGATTTTATCGCTATGGGATCACAGAACCAAAGATACACTTCGCCTTGATTTGTGGACCAGGGATATGACCATAGATGAGATGAAAATATTTTTTCATCAAACACTGATCACAATGGCTGATACGCTGGAGCGATCCACAACCGATGAGCGGATTAGTGGAGATATGAGGGATTTTTGCAGCTATTTTGCCGAGAAGATGGATATTGCAACATCATGAAGTCTTGACATAAACAGTTATTTTTGTTCTTATATTATTTTGATTCTATTATAGGAGTGTCAGTTGATACGGAATTTGTAATAAACTAAGAACCAAATTTTTTAAACCCAGTAACATAATCTTCATTTTATGCAATACCTTGATTTTGAACAGCCGATTGCTGAACTGGAAAAGAAAATTGAAGAACTAAATGACCTTTCTGTTGGTGATGAAGTTCTGAAACCGGAAATCGAAAGACTCAGAATAAAAGCTGATCAGCTTAGGGAATCGATTTTCAGCAATCTTACGCGCTGGCAAAGGGTACAACTCGCACGCCATCCGGAACGCCCCTATACCATGGACTACATCGATTTGATGTGCGATGAATTTATTGAACTTCATGGAGACAGATATTACTCTGATGATAAAGCGATAGTTGGCGGACTTGCCTCAATTGACGGGCAGTCGGTGATGGTGATTGGCCATCAGAAGGGAAGAGACACCAAATCAAGGCAATACCGCAACTTTGGAATGGCAAACCCGGAAGGTTACAGAAAAGCGTTCCGTTTGATGGAACTTGCCGAGAAATTTGGTATACCTGTGGTTACACTTCTCGATACTCCCGGCGCATTTCCGGGACTTGAAGCAGAAGAGAGGGGGCAGGCTGAAGCGATCGCCAAAAACCTGAAAATGATGTCGGTACTCGAAGTGCCCATTATCAGCGTAGTTATTGGTGAAGGCGCGAGCGGAGGAGCCATCGGAATCGGTATGGGTAATGAACTCTATATGATGGAAAATACATGGTATTCTGTAATTTCACCAGAATCCTGTTCATCCATTTTGTGGAAAACATGGGAATACAAAGAACAGGCAGCAGCAGCCCTGAAACTAACAGCCAGGGATCTGCTTGATATGAAAATTATTGATGGCGTGATTAATGAGCCGCTCGGCGGGGCACACCGAGACTATAAAAAATCTGCAGAAGCTGTTAAAAATCAAATTTTGACAAGCCTGAAACGGCTCAAAAAAATGAAACCGGCCAGGTTGATTGAACAGAGGATTGAAAAATACTCTGTAATGGGGGTGTGGGTCGATGCCGGTAATAATCAATAGTTTTGTAAATAGTAAATGATTGAGTTTCCTGATACCGAGCCGGTTTTAAAACACCAGCTTCACCTGAGAAGCAGATACAGTGAAACCGATAAGATGGGATACGTCTATTACGGAAGGTATCTTGAGTATTTCGAAACAGCGAGAACCGAAATGATCAGGGCACTTGGTATATCCTATTCACAGCTTGAGGATGACGGTATTATGCTGCCGGTGATTTACACACAGGTTGAGTATAAATCACCCATATTCTACGATGAGGAGATGAATATTGAAGTTTTTGTATTCAAAAAGCCACTTGTGCGGCTCGAAACCTTTTATCGAATCGGAACTGAAAGGCAGCCAGCACCACATGTTCTTGGGCAGGTTAATCTTTGTTTTACAAACAGTGAATCGCGTAAACCTTGTAAAGCTCCTGATTATTTTCTGGAACAGCTCATCTGATCATGATTCGGTTGAAACATACCCGGTTTTATTTCGGTATACTGTTCACGCTCACTGTAATGCTTTTTCTCTCCCTGGGAGGAGGCCTCTGGGGGGCTGAACAGAGTATTGGGCATTGGACAGGTGCACTTTTTCAGAATGTGTGCCATCAAAATCCGGAACGTTCTTTTTTATTTGCAGGGGTGCCAATGGCCGTAAACAGCCGTTGTTTTGGGGTTTTTGCCGGACTGCTTGCCGGATGGATTCTGATCCCGGCAATAACCCGGCTTACATCAAAAACTCAATGGACTTTGCGTTTGATTATACTTGCAGTGTTGGTTCAAATCATCGATTATTCAGGCAACCTTTTTCAGGTATGGCAAAACACGAATTTAACCAGAGCAACACTTGGGCTTTTTCTTGGAATGTCGGCCTCTTTAGCTGTGTTCAAGCTATTTAAACCGGAAAATTAAAAACAAATTATTCATGGATGAAATAACGGAAAAAAAAGATCAGATCTATTCTTTTAGCGATTACTGGCCGTCAATTGGCATTGTTGGAGCCATCTTTAGTTTAATCACTTTTGTAGGCGGATTGTTTTTTGGTTATCAGCAAATAAATTCAGAACCAACCGGTTCATTTTTCTCCCCATTCATGATCAGCAGCGGAGTGATTTGCCTGATCACATCCATAGCAGGGCTGATTGCGGTATGGCACTTTACAAAGGAAGTTTCTCCAAGCCTCAAACTTGGCCAGGGTGCAGTTATCGGTTTTTTAACCGGCGCCGTTATCGTTGTTGTAAGTGTGCTCTTAAGTGAATTATGGGTATTGCTGATTGATCCGGAGTACAACGAAAAAATGCTTGAGTCCATGATCGCAAATTTTGAAGCGATGGATATGCCTCAGAGTACCAAAGACGATATGATCGATGCAATGGCCGAATCAATGGAATCTCAGCAGTCTCTTTTAAGGCAAATATTCATTGGTGTACCCATTACAGGCATCATCAATCTGATTACCGCATTAATAGGCGTGGCAATATTTGCTGAAAAAAAGAACGATGATTTCTGATTTATAGATTACAGGGTATTAAAAAACTATACTTTACCTTGAAATCTAATCAGGCTGAGGCTCTGCCGGTATGATTAAAATGCAAATAACCCTAATACCAGGATTCCAATCAATATATAGATTCCAACCATGATGGCAAACCAGGCAAGAGTTGCACGCGCCCAGTTTACACGATTGGGATTATCAGTAGAACTGACTGCCCAAACAATAAACATCACTATATTCACAATTGGAATTACACTAATTAGAATGGTTATCATCCAGTCGCCAAAAGACATTACTTTGGCATGGTTAGTCTGATTTTGGTCCATGATAGAAGCACTTTATTGTTTGTTAATCATTTGCAATGAGATTGATGAATTCAAAAGACTTCAGCAAAACTTAACATAATTAAAATGAATAAATTTTTCTAACGACGTTATATTTTTTTATGGATAGTCTTCAAAACACGGATTCTTATAATCAATCACACCATGAATTAACATGGGCCGAGCGTAATGGTTTTGCCCATTGGGCCATAGCGGTTCTATGGCTGATTTGTGCCCTGATACTTTTTCAGGTAGTGGCAGGTATTGCATTGGTAGTATTTTTATTCATATTTGGTGACATGGATTCCGTTAGTAACTTCAATGAAATCCTTTCAGAAAATGCCAGCCTACTTTTTATTGCAAATTCTATCGGGCAGATATTATTTATTGGCCTGGCTACTTTTGCAGTTGTAAAACTACACATCGGCAACGAAAAGGTGTTTAAATTTCTTAGGATAAACTGGGACAATAAAACACCTCTTCACATAGCACTGGGTACATTGCTAGTGATCGTGGTACAGCCCATCGTAATCTATCTTGGGTATCTGAACTCCCTTTTGCCAGTCCCGGAGTTATTTTCTGACCTTCAGATCACTCAGTACCAGATGATTGAAAATTTTCTGAAAACCGAAGGAATTCTGCTATTTGCCCTGCTGAATATTGCACTGGTTCCTGCTATTTGTGAGGAGGTTCTTTTTCGCGGATATGTAATGCGGGCGTTTGAGAAAAGCTGGGGTATTATCTTATCTATCATTATTTCAGGTATTATCTTCGGAATGTTTCACATTCAGCTCGGTAACCTGCTGCCACTGGCTTCACTTGGAATTATCCTTGCATTGATGACCTGGCTAAGCAACAGTATATGGCCGGCAGTTGTCGCTCATTTTATCAACAATGGTATGGCAGTGCTGATTGGAATTACATACCCTGAGATGCTGTTCCGGGAAATGACAACGGAAATTCTCCCACCCCTATGGCTGTTGGCAGTAAGTGTTGTTATCACCTACCTGGTGATTCGCCTCATGCTTAACCAATCCACTATAAAATAATGAATCTGACATGCTAAGCGGATCGTCCCCAAACAGAATAAAAAATTGGGTTTGTGTTCTTGAAAAGGGTACAGAGTATGAAGTAGAACTTGCCAAAAGCTACCTTGCAAGCCTCAAAATACCTTCGAATATTTTATCCAAACGTGATTCCTCATATAGCCTCAATATTGGCGAAATGTCGTTGGTTTATTTATATGTTCCAGAGGAATTTGAAAAAAAAGCCCGAAAAGCCCTGTTTGCACTTGATGAAGGAAATGCAGAAGAAGACACAAATGATGAAACAGGAGAAAACTAATTTTGAATGAACTGACAAAACGTATCTTGTTTGCAGTGCCTGCAGCAGTTATTTTTTTAACGGTTGCATGGTATGGTGGCCTGTTTTTTGAATTGGTGATAGGTGCAATAACAATTATTACAATTTGGGAAGTAAACCGAATTCTAACCAAAGC
The DNA here is from genome assembly GCA_003559375.1 of Balneolaceae bacterium. Classification (GTDB taxonomy): domain Bacteria; phylum Bacteroidota; class Rhodothermia; order Balneolales; family Balneolaceae; genus Rhodohalobacter. The sequence goes on from PWLN01000463.1 coordinate 9,819, forward strand.
CGGCAATCCCGGGTATTTTGTACCGGCACTCCTGATTGGCCTATATCTTTGGGTGGCATCAAGAATACCGGAATACCTTATGCTCGGTATAGCCCTGATCCTTATTCTCAGTACAGTTTGGGCAGTTTTTGGGCGTAAACCAGTTATAGCCAGGAAATGGCTTAGCACACTATTTACAGGTATTTATGCACCGGTCGGATTTTTAATGCTTGTACACATCCGATATCTTGGAGATGGTACAGAGGGTTTTTGGCTGATACTTTCTTTCTTTCTGATGATCTGGGGTAACGATGTTTTTGCATATTTTGGCGGGAAAAATTTTGGCAAACGTCCTCTTGCACCGAAAATCAGCCCAAAAAAGACCTGGGAAGGTTTCTGGTTTGGATTTCTGGGTGCCGCAATCGGATTTTCATTGACTTTTCTGATTGCTTACCCATTCCCACTACCTTTTTGGACAATATTTGCAGCTGTAATTATTGTCAGTACAGCCGGGCCTCTTGGTGATATCAGTGCAAGCAGACTCAAAAGAAAGGCTGATGTAAAAGATTCTTCTTCACTATTACCGGGGCATGGTGGTTTTTTTGACAGATTCGATTCAATGATTTTAAGTGCTCCATTTATTTTCTTCTATTATTATTTGTTGATTCGCTTTCTTGGTTGATTATACATTGTCATTGAAATTATTCTGCATCATTATATGTTTTTATATCGATGTCTGACAATCATTTCAGCCTCATTTAATACGAAGCATAGTAACCAACCACTTATCGTGAATGTTCATCCAGCTTTTTACCCCGACATGTTTGTCGGGACTTTCGCTCCGCTCCAGCTTTTCACTTTTTCAAACTAAATTATTGACATAACCCACGAATATTTCCACAGATATGGAATCAAAAAATATTTTAATCACCGGTGGCACAGGATTTATTGGCAAATTCCTGGTTTCTGAATTGTTGAAGGCCGGGCACTTTATTACGATTATTACAAGAAATCCGCAGAAATACAGTGAAAAACAGGCTGATAATCGCAATTATATTGGCTGGGATGATGACCTTGTATCAGTGATGAATAAGATAGATGTGGTAATTAACCTTGCTGGTGAAAATCTTTTTGGAAAACGTTGGAGTGAAGCTGTAAAAAAGAAAATCTATGACAGCCGGATAGATGCTACGAAAAATCTTGTAGATGCCATAGTAAAAGCAAAAACAGCACCTGAACTTTTTATCTCAGCTTCAGGTGTGGGTATTTATGGCGATAAAGGTGATATGATACTGGATGAAGCCAGTAAAACAGGAGATGATTTTTTGGCGAGAGTTTGCGTTGACTGGGAAAAGGAATCACAAAAAGCAATATCAGCCGGTATCCGGGTAGTGAACCCAAGAATCGGTGTTGTCCTGGAGCCATCAGGCGGCATGCTTGAGAAAATGGTGCTTCCTTTCCGGATGTTTGTTGGTGGCCCAATAGGATCCGGTGAGCAGTATATACCCTGGATTCATATTGGAGATCTATGCAGGGCCATAATATTTCCAATTGAAAATCCGGAATTGTCGGGGCCATATAATTCGTGTTCACCGGAGCCGGTAACGATGAATGAACTGGCCAAAACCCTCGGAAGGGTTATGAACCGACCATCATTTTTTAAAGTGCCGGAATTTGTACTGAACACCGTTCTTGGTGAGGCGGCACAGCCGGCCCTCAGCAGCCTGCGAGTTCAGCCAAAAGTTCTTCAGGTTACAGGATTTGCATTTGAATTTGAAGATCTCCAAGAAGCACTGGCTGATGTTGTATAATTGGTTAGGTAACCCGCATTAAGCGTTGTGTTTTTTTATTCAACTATAAGGTGTAAGATTATTGTTTAGCAATGCGCTGTGCGCTAAGGACTATGAACCATGACAACCTTTACCAATAGCCTTACTTGTTTAAAAGCAGAGAATGAATATAGAAGTATTCATTTGCCAGGCACATTGGCTTTTGCACATTAATTCGCTGTTTCTCTCCGTGTAAAGTAAATGGTCCATGCTTGTAACCCTTCACGGGTTTGAGCGATGATTTCCTTATTTCCATCCCTGGAGAAGTCGCTGATTAATGGATATCTCATACTGAATGTGGGCAGGTCAAGATGCCTTTCAGTACTAATGACGTCCCAGGCATATAGCCTTCCAAAATCAGAAAGGGCAATAATATCCATTCGCTGGTCGCTGTTAATGTCGTCAATAAGTGGCGCGAATTCTGATGATCCCGGTTGTCCCATGGATTCCACAAATCGCAACTCTCCATTGGCATTATAAAGATATAGCGAGCCGTTTGATGATTGGATAAGAATGAGATCCTCACGGAAAAGCCCGTCTTCACCCCTCAACATAAGATCCCGGATCAATGGTGCAGAGTTCAGGTTGCTGTTTGAAACGGAAATGGACTGCACGTGAAGAGAATCGGAGCGGTGTGATGAAGACAGGCCTTCGCTGAATAATGGAGAAGTGCCTACGGAGTATAGGCTA
>PWLN01000459.1 GCA_003559375.1 Balneolaceae bacterium
ACCACCATTACCAGAATACAGATTACAAACATACCCATACTGTAATACTGGAAGAAGATGTTATTGACAATCCACAAAAATGATCCTTCTGTGTATGCAAAATCTTCAAAAAGAAACGCCGGTGTATCAATGATCAGACGGAAAAGTCCCAGGAATATCCCCACAATCAGCGCACTCAAGCACCCCTCGCGATTCAGGCGGCTGTTGAAAATACCCATAAAAAAGACCACAAAAATCGGTGGCGCCAGATACGACTGTATTCCCTGCAGATAATCATACAGGCCCCGGCTTCCCTGTATTACCGGAATCCAGAGCAAACCGATAATGATCATAACTCCAACGGCAACTCGCCCTACCCATACAAGTTCTTTGTCTGATGCAAGGGGCTTCAGTTTATTGTACAGGTCCATCGTAAACAGTGTTGATGATGCATGGAAAACACCCGCCAATGAACTCATCAATGCTGCGAGCAGCCCGGCTACAACCAGGCCACGAATTCCGACAGGCAGAATATGGGCAACCATCAATGGGAAAGCACCCTGAGCGTTTTCACGGTTAACTTCACCGTCTGGCCCGATCATGTACTGTTGCATGGCAGCAATCTGTCCTGATTCAGCAAGCCCATAAGCAATGATACCCGGAACGATGAAAATAAATACAGGGAGTAATTTCAGAAAAGCTGCAAAAATACTTCCTCTTCTGGCTTCCTGCTCATTGGGTGCTCCCAAAGCACGCTGAACGATATACTGGTCCGTAGTCCAGTACCAGAGCCCTACGATTGGCGCCGCAAATAACATTCCCAGCCAGGGATACTGGTCGTTGAAATACCAGGCCATTTCGGTTTCACTGATAATCGGCGCCCAGGTGATATCCATATCCGGGGGAACAAGCGGTTTCCACAAATTGAACATCTCCGGCCCAACAATATCAACCAGTTGCTGCCAACCGCCAATTGCTTGCAATCCATAGATTAAGACCATGGCAGATCCGCCGATAAGTACAAATGCCTGAACCGCTTCAGTATAAGCAACGGCACGCAGGCCACCGAGTGCTGTATAAATTCCTGTAAAAATGATCACCAGTACCGACCCGATCCAGAAACTGTTCAACCCCATAAATTGAATTTCGGGCATCAGAACACTCATTACCACACCTCCGGCAAATATCCCTACGGCAATCTTGGTAAGTATATAGCCGATCAACGAAACACTGGAGAGCAGGGTTCTCGCGAACGGCGAAAACCGGCGTTCCAGAAATTCCGGCATCGTAAATACTTTCGACCGGATATAAAAAGGAATCATCACCCATGCCAAAATCAGCAGACACCAGGCATGCAATTCGTAATGGGCATAGGCTACACCATCTGTAGCACCCGAGCCGGATAGCCCCACCAGGTGTTCCGAACCAATATTTGAGGCAAAGATTGAAGCACCAACGATGAACCAGCCCAGGTGCCTGCCTGCCAGAAAGTAATCAGACGCGGTATCCGTTCTCTTTTTAATGACCCACCAGGCAATTCCAAATATCAGCAAAAAATATGCCGCAATTACGATCCAGTCTAAGACTGCAAGTGTCCCCATAGTATTACATGTTAATTGTTAGTTTAATGTTTGTCGGGTCTACGCTGATTTGTGTGGGCATAATATCAACGAAGCAAAAAATCCCCCCCCCTAATAAGGGGGGGACAAAGGGGGGTGTCGATACATAGCTATTGCACGTACATTAAACCCCCCTCTTAATCTCCCCTTATTAGGGGAGACTATCGTTTGCTTGCATTTAGATATCACTCACAAAATTCAACATAGAAACTATTTTTCTGTTAAACTTCTCTGTACTCAATTCCAAGTATGTTGCACAACATGCTCCATTTTTTCCTCTGGTCACCCAGGTGCAGTACCTGGTGATGCGTTCCTCCGGCTTTCAGCCATCCGTCATTACAATCCCGCAATCCGCTTCCCGGCTTGAAATGAAAATAAGGCATTTCAATGGTCGGGTATTCTTCAGTATCGAGGATTTCTCCAAATGAAACAACCAGCCTGAAATGTTCACCAACCAGATGAACCAGTGAAACGATGGTTGCCGGGCCCGGCTCTGCCATAAATACGGTTGTTGGCGGATTTTCCAGGTCGCCAATCCCAAGAACACGGTTGGCCAGCCGTACCGGTTTATCTTTACGGGCTATTCGCCAGTTTCCTTCACCCATGTGACTCATCAGCATAGATCCCCGTTTGAAATCCATCGCGTACATTTCGGTAAAGTTAGCGTTTTCCTCAAGTATATGGCCTGCGGCCACCATGCTGGCTGTATTGGTATCACCTTCGGCGGCATACCCATAACCTTCGGCCATGAGGTTAGATGCAGCCAGCATGTTGATCTGTTCGAACCGGCCGTCGCCTTTAAACGTATCGAAGTGGGCGGAAAATCCCTGGTAATTGTTCTCATCCAAAAACCTCTTAAATCCAAGATACATCCTCACTGCGTAGCGCAAATTCTTCTCCGGCATATCCTCATCCACCTCAAACCTGTTACGCTCAATCATTACCCGGACGTCTATTTCTTCTTCACTCACAGCCTCCATCAACCGGTAAATCTCCCCGATATATTCACGGTTTACCTCCGGCCCGATGATCCTTGTAAATGCCGCTTCATCGGAAAGGGTATCTCCCATTCCATGCATCTTGCCGATGGCTGCTATTCTCATCCGTTTCAGTGCTGATGCAGCATGAGCCGCTTTTGCCCAGTCGGCGACATAGTTCCTGAACTCTTCGCTTTTCCAGTCGGTGGAGATCACTTCGAAATTGTCGCCGCTTGTGCGAATAATGGCATTTGCCATATCCTGCGCACCATGGATTCCCTGATTGTAGGTCAGATCGGCCATATCCCAATCCGTGGTTACTTCAGGTTCGGGCTGAATATTTGCCAAAAGCAACGGCAGGTTATTTTTCTGAAGAGCACGAACCGTTCGCATTGCCGGGCCATAAGTAAGCATGATGATCATCACTCCATCCAGCCCTTTGTGGTTAAACCCTCCCAGGATCTCCTCAATGTCATCCCGGTTTCGGGCCGCCTTCGGGAAATCCCATTCGGCCACATCCGCTAACTGTTCACAAACACTTCGTGCATACTCTTCCTGCCTGC
>PWLN01000127.1 GCA_003559375.1 Balneolaceae bacterium
AAGCGATTGCTTCATTGCAAGGAAAAACCATGAGCAGCATCGTTGAAGAACTGATTGAACAGTATATAGAAGAAGCAAAATCGAAAATCGACTGGGATGAAGAAATAACAGCCATGATGCGCATATCCGAGCCCGCTTTTGATGAATGGGATAACGATGAAGATGAGATCTTTAATGAGTCTAAATCTCTCTTACTTTAAGTGTTCAAGATCATTCCAATCTTTCAGGCGTCCGGCAGCCTGTTTATTCTGCTTCAATTTGTCCAAACTGATCAAATGAACCGTTATACCATCCCACTTATTCTTAATTCGTGTTTCATAGCATTCCTCAAAATCAACACCTGAAATTGAACTCATCATTTCAATTCGAAGAGGCGGCACTCCCATTCTAATTACGTTATCAGGGTTCAGAAAAAGACCGGGATTCAGTTCCTCAACGTCAAACCCGAACTCTTTGAGTACTGTTACCAGTTGTTCGGCATTTCGTTTATCCGGTTTCACAAAGATATCCATATCTGCTGTTGCCCGAACATATCCATGGAAGTTTACCGCATAGCCGCCGATCAACAAATACCTTACTTTATGAACGTTTAACAACTTCAAAAACTCTTTGAAGTCGTTCGGTATCGGGATTGTAACCATAGATAATTTGTCTTGTTGTTTCCAGGGCACAGAGGCGTTCATACGGGGTTTTATCCCACCAATAGGTTTTCTCTTCTTCCTCCTGTTCTTTTAACGAAACCACAGAAAAAGCTCTGCGGTCGATTTTAAATTTATCTTTTTCCATAACCTCTGGCTTACATTTGCAAAAGATTTCTGTTAAGACAGTTTAGTAATTCAATGGCATTTAACCAAACAGATACTCCAGTGTCAGGCAGACTCACCCTTTTTTAATTTGGTTTGTATTCATGACCATTTACATTCCAAAAATGATGAAATTATTCGCAATAATATTCAGTAAAATCGTATTTCATGAAGCTTACTGTCATCGAAGTAGCCAAATAATGATTGCAATCAGTCGTCATATTTATGATTGTTTCTATTCCTAAATATCAATGCCTTGAATATAGGTACTATTCCATTTCAACAATATCTAAACGCAGTTCTTGCTGAACTTCGTGGCCACTGTTTAAATCGCGGGACAGCCAAATCAGTTCATAGAATTGTTGAGCGCAGAAAAGTTGAATACCTTCTTGTTCTTGCTCTTTAAATACGATTCTGATTATCCCATCATTTTAAATGTGTTACATTGCAGTACATTGAATATAAAACCTATGTTATGGATACAACTCTCACGATTCGTATTGACAGAGAACTTGAACAGCTTCTGGAAGAATCATTAAAACGATCAGGCCAATCAAAAAGTGAATGGGTTCGGCAGGCGTTAAAGCGGCAGTTAACAATCGAGCCGTTTCAGCAACTTCGAAAAGAGCTTTTGCCATATGGTGAAGCTCAAGGATGGTTAACTGATGAAGATGTCTTTCGCGAAGTATCATGAAGATCTTTGCCGATACCAATGTATTGTTAAGCGCATTTACAGCAAGAGGGTTTTGGGAATTGTGTATTATGACCCGGTTATTATAGGTACCAAAAAACAGCAAACGTTGTTCCGTCTGGATGAGCCGTATTCTCTTTCAAAAACTCCTGGTATATCATAACCGGATGCAATTCAACTTCCGGTATGCGAAAGACCATAAAGATATCGGTGCGGCGTTTAACCGGTTTTGCCATTTACATCTAATAAAGTGATAAAAAGGATGATTTACCTCAACACTGAAATTTTTTATAACTAACTATTAGCGTCAAAATCCGGTTGAAACGCTTGTTAATTGGCATTTTCTGATTTTGGGAACAACTAGATTTCCATTTATTCGTTAAATTCGACAGCTTTAAAGCCTTAAAACTTTCCGAATCAAGACCAATTTTGTACATTAAACCATGGAAACAGTAAAAGTAGACATATTAAATCCAAAAGCCAGAAAACTACTGAAAGACCTGGCGGACTTAAATTTGATTACTATTCGTGATACAACCAAGAGTGGCTTTTCCGAAGTATTGAAAAAAATCAGATCCAAATCAGACACTGTGCCAAGCCCTGAAGAGATTGCTGGCGAAGTTGAAGTCGTCCGCTCCAGGCGAACAAAAACGTAAGAATGCGCCTCCTTCTTGATACCAATCTTTGGATTAGTTTTCTGATAAGTAGTAAATACGAGAGGCTTGATGAACTACTATATAGTCAGAAATGTAGACTTCTATTCAGTCAGGAACTGCTTGAAGAATTTGTGGCTGTTGTTAAACGCCCAAAACTAAGAAAATACATTTCACAAGATGAATTGGAAGATCTTTTAGAGACCATTGATGAGGTTGCAGATTTTGTAAATGTAACCTCAAAAATTTCAGAGTGCCGGGATCCAAAAGATAACTTTTTGCTGTTGCTGGCAGTTGATGGCAAAGCTGATTACTTGTTGACAGGAGACAAAGATTTATTGGTGCTGAAAAAGATTGGGGATACGGAAATCAGAACAATATCAGAATTCTTTGATATAGTTGACTTTTAATCTCTTCTCTAAACTCGGTATTTGTGATGACGTTTGAACTTGCCTGGAAATGCGGATAAGGGATCGGATATCGACCTTGCCCTCATCGGAGAGGATGTTACCCATTCCACTGTTTTGCGTTTCTATGATCTTCTGAACGAAGAAACGCTGATCCCATATTATATAGATGTGATTGATTACAAAACGATTCGAAATGCCGAATTAAAAGAGCATATCGACCGTCTTTGTATCATCGTCTATGAAAAACAGGCCAGTTAATCCTGATTCTGCATCTACGCATCATTGCTTCTCAATTACAGCATCAGTTAAAGGCCTTTTTTAAAAATACCGGATGCCTCAATAACACCCAAAACCGGTCCCGCGGCACGCGGGCCAAACAATGTAGCCCCGACATTCATGTCGGGGGCAAGGCAAGCCCAATCATTATAGTCCCGGCAGGGACGGCACCCATGGGACGCCTCATTAATACCATTTTGTTTGATTATCGTTTATCCCCAAATATATTTTTCATCATATTTTATGTTATGAATCTTTAAGAATTTCAAATATTCCTGTTCAAATGTCATTGT
>PWLN01000180.1 GCA_003559375.1 Balneolaceae bacterium
GATGTTTCAATAAATCAAATGCATAAATTATGTTCAGGGGTGGATTTGATCCCGCGACCCTCCCGACAAGCCTGTCGGGATACCCTACCGGACTACGCCACGCCCCGTTTCAGAATTAAAAAAATACCGCTATACACACCTAATTACAAACTGAATGATACCAAAAGGTATAAAGAGTATCGCTTGCTTCAGTACTTTTTCTCCTCAATCCTTCTCAATCAACCGGCCATTCTCGTCCACTTTCACCACAAACAGGTAATCGTGGGTTCCTTTTTTAAATCCTTCAAGAACCCTCTCATCTGAGGAGCCCCTTCCTGCCAGGATATATCCGCCGTCGGATGCTTTCACAATGGATTTGCCGGAGTCGCCATGATCACCACCAATGGTATTTTTCCAGTTTAGGGTTCCATCCGCATCGAAATGCAGTACCGACATATGGCGGTTGTAAATATTGAATTCCCGGAAGAGTTCTTCATTGTCCCTGGCGGTACCTGTGGCAGTAAAACTACCATCGGACAGTACCGTCATATCCGTGATATCGAGGCCAAGAGGTTTTTCCCACAATATTTCGCCATCGGCAGTCATCTCCATTAAGATATTCTGGCCTGCAACAAGCATGCGGCCATTATCCAGAATTTCTATTTTATTAACGCCGACATACCTGTCAATACGTTCCCTTTTCCAAATCCACTCTTGCACTCCATCCGGGTTCGTTTTAATGATTACCGCATCACCATTCGTAAACGTGCCTGTAACAAGGAACCCACCATCGGGGGCTTCCGTTACAAACTCGCCATAGTTGTTTGCATTGGGGGTATCGATTCCAAACGGTTTGATCCACTCCAGGCCACCGGCACTGTTCAGTTTCATCAGGAAAATATAGTTTCGTCCAAGCCTGAGCATCCGGAAATCGAGGTTATCGGAGCCGCTGTATCCCGCTATGATGTAACCGCCATCGGATGTGGTGGCTATCGAACGCCCGTATTCCCAGTCGGTGCCGCCATAGCCTTTCAGCCATTCAGTATGGCCATCCGCATCGGTTTTCCAGATAAATACGGCATGATTTCCTTTCAACATCCCTTCAAAGTCTCCGTCGTTTGACCCGAAATGCCCGCTGACCACAAACCCTCCGTCCGGGGTTTTAGACATGGCATAAGGTTTATTTTCTCCCCATGTGCCTCCAATCGTGCGTACCCAGACAACCTCAAGGTTTTCGTCAAGCTTCATCAGAAAAACAGCCGCCCTACCTTCGGTATTGATCCCTCTAAAATCACCCTGATATGCATTTGTTTGCCCGGTAATGACGTAACCGCCGTCGGATGTCGCAACCATATCATAAGCTCTTGTAAGACTTCCGTCGCGCAATAGGCCGCCAAAAGAAACGATGCAGCAATATTCAATTGACGGTTCGTCGCCATTCGGCCCGTCCGTATCTCCGTTTGGATCGCCGTTTTGATTGTCTATCGGTGAAACGGGTTCATCCGAGCAGGTAATAAAAAACAAAATGAAAAGGCACGATATAATGACAGAAATACTTCTCATAATGGCAGTTGTTATCTTATTATAACTTATAACAGAAAATAATTTATGATATTTCACAAGCCTGATTATAGACCTGGCAATGCCGGGATGATTAATAAACAAATTCATTAAGCCTGCTTACCCAAACCTTAACATCTTTATCTGATATTTTCAAACGATGAAAAAAATCTTTCTAATGAATCATAAATTTCCAATTATCGCACTTCTGTTATTGTTCTGTTCCTGTGCAGACTTTGAGCAGCCTGTTTCTGAGAACCCATTTTCCGGGCCAAACCCCTGGCCGGAAATCCGTGAAGAGCGCATTCAAACCCTTCTGCCAGAAGCCTTGCAGCGTGCCGGTGTGGATGCCTGGGCTATAATCTGCCGGTCGAATAATAATGATCCGCTTGCAGACCATGTGGGATGCGAAAATGCTGTGGCACCGGCGGTTGTTCTGTTTGAACTTCGAGGAAATGAGGTTTTTTCAACTATTTTCACACCTCCCGGCGAGGCTGTGGCTTTGCAGGAAATCGGTTTACACAACCATGTTGAAGTGGTTGGAAGGACTCCCGGTGCGCTGGCTGAAGCGGCAAATTATATCAATCAAAACATAAGCGGCAGGCTCGCACTCAATTTCAGTGAAACCAATGAAATTGCCGACGGACTCAGCCATACACAATTTACAAGCTTTACAGAGTTGCTCAATCAGAGTATAGTGAACCGGATTGTATCATCCGAAGATCTTGTCTATGAATGGCTGTCGGTAAAACTGCCGACCGAAATAAAGATTTTGCGAAAAGCTGCTGATATCACATCACGCTGGCAGTATGAGGTTTATGAAACGGTGATTCCCAATGTGACCACCGATCTGGATATTGCCATTTTTTTAAAAGCCAAAATGCGTGAAATTGGCGTTGAAGATGCGTGGGCACCGGCACAAAATCCTGCTGTGAATTCGGGGCCCGACCGGGGCCATGCCCACCCCACAGATCGTGTGATTCGGCCTGGTGACGTGATCCAGATCGACTTTGGCATCAAAGTATATGGAATGTGGGTAACCGATATTCAGCGTTTTGCATATGTTCTGCATCCCGGTGAAACGGAGCCACCGGCCGAAATACAGGGGTACTGGGAAGTAGCACGCGATGGAAACCGCATGGTTCTTGAGGTAATGCAGCCGGGAATTACAGGGTTGGAAGTGGACCGTGTACAGCGCGAATGGATGCGCGAAAACGGCTCCATGGAAGTGATGTGGAACACAGGGCATCCGGTTGGTTATGTGGCACACGATGTTGGCCCAAGCCTTGGCGGTGCGCAAATAGGAAGGGATCCTCATCCAACAGCATTCAAAGAACTGCGTGTTGGAAATGTATTTGCTTACGATGGATTTTATATGTGGGAAATTGAAGGAGGAACCAAAACCATCTCCGTTGAAGAGATGGCTGTGGTTACAGAAACCGGGGCCGAGTACCTAACAGCACCGCAGGAAGATTTAATTTTGATCAGGTCGCACTGATTATTCAGGAGGTTTTATATTGATTTGAATGGGTGAGGTGTACGGGATTATTTTCCGTGATACTGGATACTGGCCCCATTGGGACCCC
>PWLN01000306.1 GCA_003559375.1 Balneolaceae bacterium
CATCTGCTTACTTCCAGTTATCTTGAAGAAAATACAACGATCCCGGTCTGGTCGCAGCGAAATGAATACCGTGTGCCCGATTACATCCGCCTCGACATCTCTTTTACCATTGCAGAGAATATCTGGAAAGACCGGACGGTTGATCCCGACAGAAGGCTTTCCGATAATATGAATATTACATTCTACAATATCCTGGGACGCAAAAATGCGTTTTCCGTGTTTTACCGACGCTCACCCGGAGTCAATGTGCCTGACGCATTTAAGCTCTCGGTTTTAGGCGCCATGATCCCCTCGGTTACCTATAATTTCAGCTTTTGATCGTTGCTGATGGGTGTGGGTTTTTCAAGTTTTTTTATATCATCTCCTTTTGTACAGAACTTTCTGCTAAGCAGTCAAATCGCATGGACCATCAATTCGCTGCATCGAAATGGTACACACTTGATATTTGTAATATAAGTATTACAATAACAAATTTTTTTGTAAATTGGACATTACAAAATAAGGTAAAAAATGTAATCTAAATATTACAATCATGGACAGGCTCATCCGCTTTTCGGCACTTAGAGTTCGTCAAATAACATTATCATTTATTCGGTATCTGTATCATGAAATCGATTGGAATGGCAGGCTTATCGGTATTCTGGGTGCGAGAGGCACTGGCAAAACCACAATGCTGCTGCAACGAATAAAACAGCAGCATCCAAATCCAGATATTGCACTTCATCTCAGTCTGGATGATCCATGGTTTAAAGAGCACGGGTTGATAGACCTGGCAGAAGATTTTGTAAACAAGGGTGGCCAGTATCTCTATCTTGATGAAGTACACAGATATCCGGATTGGTCTGCATCGATAAAAACCCTTTATGATACTTTTCCGGAGCTTCATATTGTTTTTACAGGATCATCCATCCTTTATCTGAAAAAAGGAGACGCTGATCTAAGCAGACGAGCCACAACCTATCATTTGGAAGGGCTATCGTTCCGGGAATACCTGAACGTTACAGAAGAACTGGATCTGCCCGTCTTTTCTTTAGATGAAGTGATGAAAGATTATATAAGGATTTCACAGGGAATTTCAGAACAAACCAAAGTACTGAGGGCTTTCCAGAAATACACAATACACGGATATTATCCTTTTTTTATGGATAGAAAAGAGCACTATCCGGTAACATTAGCCAACATCATTACACAAGTACTGGAAACAGATCTCATGCTGACTGGTAATCTGAAGATAGAGAGCATGAATAAGTTAAAACGCTTTTTGACGATTATTGCTGAAATGGTTCCATTTCAACCGAATATATCTGAACTTAGTGCAAAAATTGTGATTTCAAGGGCAATGATCTACCAGTTTCTTGATTACCTGGATCAAAGTGCTGTAATCAATATGGTGTTTAAAGAAAGCAAGGGTATGAAAAAGCTGGAAAAACCCGACAAAATCTACCTGCATAACACTAATCTGGCCTATAGTCTTGCCGATGATACCCCGAACAAGGGAACCCTCAGGGAGACATTTTTTGTAAACCAGGTTAAACCCCGTAACAGGTTGAACTTTGGAGAACCGTTCGATTTTTTAATCGATGGAAACTATGCCGTGGAAATCGGAGGAAAAAATAAAAAGGCAACACAAATAAAAGGCAAGAAGAATCCTTTTTTGGTGATAGACGATATAGAAACCGGCTATCAAAACCGGATTCCTCTATGGCTATTTGGTTTTTTGTATTGATGATTGATTGATTTTCACGAGTTCATGTTTGGATAATTTTTGGTTATCATTGGATTGTGGAAGGAAGTCCGGAGACGGAAGACCGATGACCGAAGGTCATTCGAATCAAATGCTGATAATCGTGCAAATTGACTGATTGGCTTCTCGGTATGAAAGGGGCAAAATCTAAAAACTTCCGTCTTCCGTCTCCGGTCTTCCGTCTTCCACCTTCCATCCCCAAATAAATACCAATACTTTAACAATCATGACAGACCTGAAACAGGCCATCAGGCAAAAAGCCGAACAATATTTTGATTATATGGTGCAGGTGCGGCGGCATCTGCACAAAAACCCGGAAGTGAGTTTTAAAGAGTTCGATACCACGGAATACATTCTGCATGAACTGAAAAAAATGGGCATCAATACCGAAACTCCGCTGGAAACCGGCTGCATCGGGGTGATTGAAGGCAGGAAACCCGGTCCTGCTATTGCCCTGCGGGCGGATATCGACGCGCTTGCCATGGACGAGGAGGGAGAGGCCAAAAAAGAGTTTATATCGGAACGTCCCGGCGCAGCACACTGCTGCGGGCACGACGCCCACACCGCCAATCTGCTCGGTACCGCAAAAATCCTGAATGAGATGAAGGATCAACTTGCCGGAAAGGTGTTGCTGGTCTTTCAGCCGGCTGAAGAAAAACTGCCCGGCGGCGGACGAATGATGCGGGACAGCGGCATCCTCCAAAAAAACGGGGTGGAAGAAATCTATGGACTCCACATGAATCCGGATTTTGCACCCGGCCAGATTGCTATAAAACCGGGGGCGTTCATGGCCTGCACAATGGAATTTGAAATTGAGGTGATTGGTAAAGGCGGGCATGCGGCCACGCCGCATTTGACTATAGATCCCATAGTGCTCTCTTCACAGATTATCACTCAGTTTCAGTCGATCATCAGCCGTTCGCTCGATCCCACCGAACCGGCGATTATAACGGTAGGTAAAATCGCGGCCGGTTCAGCATTTAACGTGATTCCTGCAAAGGCAGAGATGATTGGGACGGTGCGTGCCTTCTCTATGGAAACGGCGCGCTTTATAAAAAATCGGATGGAGGCAATTATCAGGAGCACCGTGGAAGGGGCAGGAGGGAGCTACCTGTTTTCATTTAATGAGGGCTATCCGGCTGTGGTAAACGATGATCGCTGCACCCGGAAACTGGAAGCAGCAGCACACAAGGTTATAGGCAAAGAGAATGTGATTGAACTCAAAAAGCCGATCATGGCAGGTGAGGATTTCGCTTTTTACCAGGAAGAATTTCCCGGCGCCTTTTTCTTTTTGGGAAGCGGCAGCGATGAGGCCGATTCCAGATGGAGCTGGCACCATCCGAGATACAATATTGATGAACGGGCATTTTTAACCGGCTCGTCACTCCTGGCAGGCTTGGTACTTGGCCGGTAACCGGACACCGATCTGTCAGCTTGGCCCGGTGCTTTTCCGGGGCTCCTGCCTCGTGAGGGATCCCCATGGAACAGTGTTGGTGACGCCTGAGATAAACCACTCAAACCAAACCAATTTTTATGAAAAAACTCGCTTTTGATAATGTAAAGGGTACGGTTTTCGAGCTGACCGATGAAACTGTACAGGAGGGAATCATTGCATCTCGTACCAGCCCGCGAAAAAGGATTATTCTTCCCATCCACCGTGTGCAGGAGGCCGAAGTGCAGCGGATGATCAATTTTCTGCAGCCGGGTACATACATACGTCCGCACAAACACCCGATGCCTCATGCTACAGAGTCAATAGTAATGCTAAACGGCTCCATCCGTTTTTTCACATTTGATGATAAAGGGAACAGACTCACGTCACGAATCCTGAACAGCAAACCTTTCACGGGAGTGATTGATATAGAGCCGGATGTCTGGCATTCCTTTATTGTTCTGGAGCCTGATACCGTCCTGTTTGAATGTAAAAAAGGGCCGTATAGCGCAAAAAGTGACAAATATTTTGCCGATTGGTCGCCAGAAGAAGGGAGCATCCATGCCGCTGATTGGATTCAAATAATGGAAGCAGAAGAGTGATCTGCGCCAAAACTTTTTTGAGAATGATGATCAGGCGGTTTACATTGCCACTACTCAAAAACCGGCCAACCAATGGAATCTTTAAATTTCGATAAATGATTGATCTGTACTTACAACAGAACCCTGATACAAAACTTTATAAAAATTCAGTTCTTGAGGATGAGAGTGCTGTTTTTTTTATGGTTCGTGAGAATTTTCAAAAATTCCTGATTATCCATCAATCTGCTGAATCTCAGGGTGCTGGTGCATTTGAGGGAGAGAGGATATATACAGGTAATTCTTATTTTATAAAATGTCCACTATCACCAGGTAATTCTGCCGCATTACGCAACCTCTTTTCATTTACCCGACCGGTTTTAATTGGCAAGCAAAATTCCTATGGCCTGGGCGACCGGCTTGGCAATGCCGGAGCAGCTCATTTAAAAGCGATCCGGAAAACCAACTTTAAACCGATACTGGCACAGCAATCCATACGCGAGCTTCAGCGAACAGGCAGAACGGCCCGGGAGGTGATCGATGCCGCAACCTGGGCGGTTTTCAGGGAAGGATACAGGGATGGTTACGGAGCTGACGGAGATCATTTGAAGACAAAAGAAGATATTGATCTGATGGTACAGGCCGGGTATACAATGTTCACAATCGACCCGGGTGAATACGTGGTAAATGAGGCGATTCGCATGAACAGTAAGCAACTTGAAACAGAGCTGATATCGTTGCCCTGGGATGAACTTGGCGATAAACCAGTTGACTTCAAAAGCCGGTATTCCGGACTGAAAGCGGAACTTGCCGATGGTTATGTACTCAGCCCTTCAGAACAGGAAATAACGGCTGGTATGGTGAAATACGGGCGTGTAATAGCCCATACTAAAAAAATGGCAGATTACCTGCACCACACATATCCT
The DNA here is from genome assembly GCA_003559375.1 of Balneolaceae bacterium. Taxonomy (GTDB): domain Bacteria; phylum Bacteroidota; class Rhodothermia; order Balneolales; family Balneolaceae; genus Rhodohalobacter. The sequence goes on from PWLN01000306.1 coordinate 4,681, forward strand.
GATCATCCAGCTGAGCTGGAACTTTCAGTTGATGAAACGGATCAGCCCACCACACTTTTTGAACATTACCTTATTGCTTCGGAGCTTAACAGGCTCGATGTGGAACTGGTGAGCCTTGCCCCTCGGTTTTGCGGAGATTTCGAAAAGGGAATCGATTTCAGGGGCGATTTGGAACAATTCAAAAAAGAATACCATCAGCACCTTGCCATTACAGAAAAGTTTGGCGGATACAAGCTGAGCATTCATTCCGGCAGTGATAAATTTTCGGTATATGAAGCTATTGGTTCATTGAATAAAGGAGCGGTTCATGTAAAAACCGCTGGCACCAGTTATCTTGAAGCGCTCAGGACGGTAGCTGAAGCAGACCCATCATTATTCAGAGAAGTTCTCGATTATTCAAAAAGCCGTTTCGAAACGGATAAAAAGACCTATCACATATCCTGTGAACTTCAAAAAGTGCCGGACGCAAACGATCTGGCAGATCACCAATTAAAAAAATTACTGGATGATGATGACGCCCGGCAGGTCTTACATGTAACATTTGGGTCGGTTCTGAATGGGACAGAACGGAATGAGAACAGGTTTAAAGAACGTTTGATGGAATGTCTTGAACTAAATGAGAAGCTCTATGAAAAGAACCTGGAGACTCATTTTGACCGGCATTTGGAACCATTTAATTAACTTGAATGCAAATGAATTGAAAAAAGCACCGGTAGCTCTTTTTTTATGGAAAAGGCCTGATATCGCCAGAGAGATTTTATCAAAAATCATAGATTATGGTCCGCCTGAGATTTATCTGGTTATTGACGGGCCAAGAAATCCGGATGATGCCGAAGCAATAAATGCCGTTAAAAAAGTAATAAATGAGCTTTTGGGAGATTCTGGCATCACCTTTCTGGTAAATGCTTCAGATGTCCATTTAGGGCTGTTTAAACGATTTACAAGCGGTTTTGATTGGATATTTTCGTTTGCAAACGAGATTATCATACTTGAAGATGATACCGTGCCAGGTCATGAATTTTTTAATTTTTGCAACGTATACCTGGAGAGATTTCGGGGTGACAAAAGAATTGTAGCTATAAATGGTAGTATGGTTTTGTCTGATAAAGAAAAAAAGCGACTGAATATCGATGGCCCATTTCTAAAAAAGCAATTTGGGCCCTGGGGATGGGCAACCTGGAGAGATAAGTTTGTTGATACCTACCGGCCTCATACATCAGATATATCTTTCATCAAAAAAATTCAAATATTATTTTGGGTACGAAACCTTGACCATTTTTTTTCAAGGTATAAGGTGTTTAAAAGTGTAGTAGACGGAACGTTAAATGTATGGTCTGTCCAATTCCGATGGAATATAATGGAACAAAAGAAATTTGTTCTTTGCTCTCACATGAATCTAATCAGCAACGTTGGGCTGGATGAGCATGCAGCAACACAATTTAAAGATTGGAATGGTATATTGAATATTCCTATTTCAGAACGGGCCGTTGATTGGGAAAAATTTACTGAGTTTAATTGTATTCATGATTATGAAAATGTCATTTTTAAACGTAAAACAAACAAACAGTTTGTCATTTCCACATTACGGAAAGCATTGAGACCGATATTCAGAGTATGATATTCGGTTTAAAAGTAACCTAATAAGTTCTTCCAGAAATTTAAGTTAACTTCATACTGTAGTTTTATAGGAACTATTTTAATAGATGTAATTTTTAATAGTTAGTATATGGCTTTTCAAAAAATTGATAATGTGGAAATTGTAGGTCTTGCCGCGTGTGTTCCTGCAGATACAGTTGAAAATTCAGAACTTGATGTATTTGAAAATGAAACTGAATACAGAAAATTTGTTGAATTTACTGGGGTAGAACGCAGGCACATAACGAAAATAGGTGTGAATTGTGCATCTGATTTTTGCCTCCATTCCGCTGAACAACTCATAGAAGAATTAAATTGGAATAAAGAAGAAATCGATTGTCTTGTTTTTGTATCCCATAGTCCTGATTATAAATATCCTGCCACTGCCTGTATTTTGCAATCAAAGCTGGGTCTTTCCCAGGAATGTATGAGTTTTGATGTTTCATTAGGTTGTTCAGGCTGGGTGTACGGGCTTTCTATCATTGCCTCAATTATTTCATCCGGTAAAATTGAAAAAGCGTTATTACTGTCAGGAGATACAGCTTCCTTCTCTAAATCTCGGAAAGACAAAGGTACGTATCCTCTTTTTGGGGATTCAGGATCAGCTACAGCTTTGATATATAAAGAAGGCGCCGATGGAATTGTAACTCATCTGGGCACAAACGGAAAAAATTATAAGGCCATTATAATTGAAGATGGAGGAGGCCGAAATCCCGTTACTTCTGAATCATTAATAGAAAGAGAATATGAACAGGGCATTTTCCGTAATCGCCTACAAACACATATGGATGGTATGTCTGTTTTTTCATTTGGGATTAGTACAGCCCCTAAAAGTGTAAATGCTTTGTTGAATAAATTTCAAATCGACAAAAATGCTATAGACTATTTTGTTTTTCATCAGGCAAATTTGAAGATGAATCAAATCATTCAAAAAAAATTAAGTATTCCTGATGAAAAAGTACCCTATGTATTGAAAGATTATGGTAATACGTCATCAGGCTCCATACCCCTGGCTATGGTTGTACAACTGAATGATGAGATTAATAATAGTAATTTGAAAAAATTGAATATGATAGCCTGTGGCTTTGGAGTGGGGCTTTCCTGGGGCAGTGCTTATTTTAGCTTGCATAGTGCTATTTGTTGTGATTTAATTGAGATTTAGACTGGCTGTAGTCATTAAATATTATGATTTTATTGGTCAAAAGCAGAACATGAATAATCTGATCATTATTGGGGCAAGAGGTTTTGGCAGGGAAGTGCATCAATTAGCTACACGCTGCAATCAAAGCCGGGAAAAATTTGTGATTAAGGGTTTTCTTGATGATAAATATGATGCATTAAATGCTTTTAAAGGGTATCCGCCAATCATCGATACGGTTGAAAATTATCTTCCTCAGGAAGATGACGTGTTTATTTGTGCTCTTGGAAATGTGCATGATAAAAAAAAATATGCAAGTATAATGCTTAACAAAGGAGGCCGGTTTATATCTTTGGTATGTCCAAAAGCATATGTGCCGAAAACAGTGAAAATGGGTGAAGGTTGTATTGTTGGTTACAATACAATTGTATCGCCTGAGGTTGAGATTGGTAATTTTGTGACAATTATGACCCAATCAGTTATTGGCCATGACGGAACGATTCGAGATTGGTGCCACTTAAGCCCCTTTGTGTTTTTAGGCGGGTATGTTCAGGTCGAAAAAAAAGTACAAATACATACACGGGCTACTATTCTACCTGGTATCAAAATAGGAGAAGAAGCAACAGTTGGGGCAGGGAGTGTTGTGATAAAGGATGTGAAACCCGGCGCATCGGTATTTGGTAATCCGGCAAAAATAATTAATTAACTCAAATAATAAAAAAACAAATACATATCATGGAATTAGATACATTTATTAATCAGTTTAAGAGCATCTTTGAAGTTACCCCTGATGATGAATTCTCTGGAAACACTGATTTCAAAGCCCTGGACGAGTGGGATTCTTTAATGGCATTGGAAACAATCATAATGATAGACGAGGTATATGAGGTAGAACTTGATGGAGACGATATATCAAATTCAACTACAATTGAAGATCTGTTCAAAATTGTGAAAAACCGAATTAATGGCCAGTAACCCGTTTTCTTTAAATAATAAGACAATTTTTATTACAGGTTCGTCATCAGGAATTGGAAGGGCCACAGCCATTGAATGCTCAAAAATGGGAGCCAATGTAATAATAACCGGCCGGAATACTGACCGTTTGAATGATACTTATTCCCAATTAGTGGGCAAAGGCCACCTTAAATTCAGAGCTGACCTGACAAATCCTGACGAGATGCAGCAACTGCTTGAATTTCTTCCGGATTTAGATGGATTCGTCGTTAATGCCGGAATTGTAAAACTGTCACCTGTCAAGTTTATAAAAACTGAAGATCTCGACCGAATATTTCAAATGAATTCCATTATTCCGATCATGATGACGCGGGATCTTGTGAAATTTAAAAAGATGAAAAGATCATCGTCTATTGTCTATACATCATCAACGGCAGGAAATTTCAATATTACACCGGGTAATGGTATGTATTCTTCTTCCAAAGCTGCCATTAATGGTTTTATGAAAAGTGCCGCAGTAGACCTGGCATCAAAAGGAATACGATGCAACAGTGTAAATCCGGCCTTAGTTAAAACTCCGATGATGAAATTACGCTACATATCAGAAAAACAGTTAAAAGAAAATTTAAAAAAATACCCGCTGGGACGTTACGGTACCCCGGAAGAAGTTGCCTATGCTATAATATATCTACTTTCAGATGCGTCAGCTTGGGTTACAGGCACTTCATTATTGATAGATGGTGGATTAACTCTAACATAAATAATAATTAATGGCTTTACTAAAATATAACAACGCAGGTATATCAGGTATTGCTGCTGCGGTACCCGGCCATATAATAGATAATTATGAATACACAGATCATTTTCCCAAAGAAGAAGTAAATAAAGTGGTGGATAAGATCGGGGTCTACCAACGACGATTTGCAGATGAAAATACTTGCTCATCTGATTTATGCCTTGCTGCCGCACAGCATTTGATTGAAGAAATGGGAATTGATAAATCCGAGATCGATGTGTTGCTCTTTGTATCTCAAACTCCGGATTATCGAATGCCGGCAACTTCAGTGATATTACAACACAAACTCGGATTAAAAAAAGAAACCATTGCATTTGATATAACACTTGGATGTTCTGCATTTGTGTTTGCTTTACAAGTTGCATATTCCTTAATTGCTAACCCTAGGTTAAATAAAGTTTTAATACTAAATGGAGAAACAAGATCAAAGGTTTATTCACCAAAAGACCGTACAACTGCTTTTCTTTTTGGGGATGCAGGGGTAGCAGTTATCATTGAGAAGGATGACTCATTCGGTGATAGCTATTTTTCATTAAATTCAGATGGGTCTAAATCTGAAGTAATAAAAATTGATGGAGGCGGCTATAGACAGCCAAGTTCAGTGGATGGGTTGATTGAAAAAGTGGTTGACGATTATGGAAATATCCGGAATGATGATCATGGTTATATAGATGGGGTCAATGTTTTTAATTTTGCTGCAAAAGAGGTACCGAAAGACCTGATGAAACTTTTGAGTTTTGCTGACAAAGATAAAGACTCAATTGATTATTATATTTTTCATCAGGCAAATAAAATTATTAATGATTTTATTGCAAAAAAATTAAAACTTGATCACCGAAAAGTTCCTTCAATTCTTGACATTTATGGCAATACTTCCTCAGTTTCTGTTCCCCTTACTATCGTTTCCAGGTTAATAAATAAACTAAATGAGAAATGTACACTTTGTTTGTGTGCATTTGGTAATGGGTTGTCATGGGGATGCGCAATTATAAATCTACATAATTGCCATTTATCAGAAGTAATTGAAATTTAACTGCTATAATAGACCGGATTGAATAAAAAAACCCTTAATCTTTTTAAATCAGGTGATACCATTGAAGGCCAAATAACTTTCAGCATGGATGATGTATTGACATTTTCAAAGTTGACAGGGGATGATTATCCATTGCATATTGATGAAGAATTTGCATCTGCATCTCAATTCGGGAGGCCTATTGTTCAAGGAAATTTAGCTGCTTCATCATTTACAAAAATTCCCGGGACGAAGTATCCGGGACAAACGATTCTAATTGACAAGGAAATTACTTTTATACGGCCGGTTTATGTTGATGAACCCTATATCCTATCTATCAAACTAAAGTCGGTCGATTATGAAAAGAATATTGGGGAATTCAGGAGTGTTATCAAAAATGATGAAGGAAAAATATGCGTAGTATTCAAAAGCAGACTGAAAAATACAGATGTATTTTGTAACAGATAGACAATTACTGTCATAAATAAGATTTACTTTTTTACAAATTAACGGATGAATGATGAATCGAAAAGAATGCCTTGAAACAGTTGAACGGGAAAAAGCGGTTGTCGTTGTCAGGATACCGGATCCATCTCTTTTTGACCCGATTGCAGAAGCTCTGTATAATGGCGGGATACGTGTTCTGGAGATTACCATGACTGTGCCCGGTGCTATTAACCTGATAAAAAAAGCTGCGCAAATCCTTCCCGATGATATGCTTCTTGGCGTAGGTTCAGTACTGGATGCAGTAACCGTTGAACAGGCTGTAGAAGCCGGCGCACAATTTGTGGTTAGCCCGGTTATTAAAGAAGAAGTCATAAAAAAATGTGCGGAACTTGATAAAGCAGTTATGCCGGGCGCATTTTCACCGACTGAAATTCAGTATGCATGGGAACTTGGGGCGGATATCATCAAGGTATTTCCGGCAAATATTCTGGGCATGGACTTTTTTAAAGCAGTTAAAGCACCCTTACCGCACCTGAAGCTTATGCCAACAGGAGGTGTTTCGCTTACCAATGGCGGTGAATGGCTGAAAGCCGGTGCCTGTGCAGTTGGAGTGGGTAGTTCACTGATTGGCGGCAAGGACCTGGAAAACAGGGATTTCAATTCAATCAGGGAAAAATCTGAAATATTGATGAATTCACTGAAATCAAATTAATAATCCTAAAGAATGAACAAGATGAAGAAAATTGTAACCTTCGGTGAGATTATGCTAAGGCTTTCAACACCGGGTAATTCACGTATTCTGCAAGCCGACCATTTTATCATAACATTCGGCGGAGGTGAAGCAAATGTAAGTGTTGCCCTGGCAAATTTCGGGCTTGAAAGTTACTATGTAACCCGGCTGCCAAAAAACGAAATCGGGGAAGCGGCGATGCAATCGGTGCGCAGGTATGGTGTTAAGACAGATTATATTCTTCGCGGAGGTGACAGGCTTGGAATTTACTTCCTGGAAACAGGCGCCAGCCAGCGTCCGTCAAAAGTGATTTACGACAGGGCGGGATCATCCGTTACGGAAATGGATAAGTCCATGATTGACTGGGATGCCGTTTTTGATGGTAAGGATTGGTTTCACTGGACGGGTATTACACCTGCTTTGGGGAAAGTACCTGCTGAAACTCTAAAAGATGCATGTATTGCCGCAAAAAAAGCAGGGGTAACCGTAAGCTGCGACCTGAATTTCAGATCTAAACTCTGGACTGAAAAGGAGGCACAGGCTGTAATGAATCCGCTAATGGAATACGTGGATGTCTGTATTGCCAATGAAGAAGATGCACAGCGAAGCCTCGGGTTCGAAGCAGGCAAAACCGATGTGGAAGGTGCTCATTTGGATGAGGAGGGTTACACTACACTGGCAAAATCGCTGAAAAAAACGTATAACTTTAAAGCCGTCGCCATTACTCTCAGGGAAAGCTTTTCGGCTAGTATGAATGGCTGGAGTGCGTTGCTGCATGATGAACAAGATTGCGCTATTCCGCAACGCTCCACACGA
>PWLN01000074.1 GCA_003559375.1 Balneolaceae bacterium
CCTAATAACTGGACCTCACGGATTTTACCGAGGAACCATACAGGTGACTTACGGCCTAAGGTACTGATGATAACCATGTACACCATCAGTAAGGCCACCAAGCCCAACAATACCGTAGCTACATAGACAATCACACCAGTAAGGGCCTCTAGGCCAACCTCGATTGTGATCTGGGCTAATAATCCGAAAACAGCGATCGGTGCAAGAAGCATCGCCCATCCTACCACCGTCATGCAGACCTCCTGTACGGAGCTTAATAGATTCAGGAGTGGTTCTGCTTCGTCATAAGCTCCTAACGCAGCAAGTGTGTAACCAAGCAGGCTCTTTACTTCAGCAATTTGCCAATGGCCATCCGGAAGCGAATTCCGGCGAATCTCATAGCTTTTCCTCAGTTTTTCTTCGGCTTCTTCATGTTTATTCATCAATTGCAGGGAAATCGACATATTCTTCAACGTTGATGCAACCAATGGATGATGTTTATCGAACAATTCTTCCCTCAGAATTAATGCTTTACGGTAATAATCCAGAGATTTTACAGGATCACCATTATCGCGGATGGCTGTTGCCAGATTATCGAAACTCGTTGCAACAGCAGAATGCCTCTTCCCGTAATGGTTTTTACGGATTCGCAGGGCTTCTTCATGTGTTTTTTCTGAAGCCTTATAATCTCCCTTGAGCCAGTAAACAATTCCCAGACTGTTCAGAATGGATGCAATATTTACATGTTGAGGGCCAAAAATTTTTGTATTGATTTCAATTGCTTCCTGATATGCCTGTATCGCCTCATCATATCTGCCCATATGCCGGAGTGAAATTCCAAGAGGAAGTAATGTTACAGCCACGTCAGGATGATGATCCCCCAATACAAGCCGCCTGATATTCAACGCTTCGCGATGATAAGCTACTGCAGCTACGTAATTTCCGGTGTCGCGTTTCAACCGCCCCATATTATTCAGAATGGTTGCTATACACAGGCTTTCCCATTCTACATAACCTGTTCGCAGGCCAAGAGCACGCCTGTAATACTGTTCAGCATCGGAATATTGAAACCGGTAATGTGCAATCAGCCCGAGATCATTCAGGGCACAGGCAATTTCAGGATGATTCTCGCCATGCTTTTTTTCACGCATTGCTAAAGCATCAAGATAATATTGTTCTGCCAGGTCAAATTCCTGTTTGCTTCTGGCTGTATGGCCCAGAGAACTTAAAAAACCGTAAATCATTGGATGATCTGTTTCATAAAGATCAAGAGATGTAAGGTATCCTTTAAAATATACTTCTTCGGCTTTGTCAAATTCTCTCATGGAATAGAAGATATCCCCTGCTACAGATAGAATTTCCGCATGCAGCTCAGGCTGTGTTGAGAGTTCGTCTGCCCGGTCAATGCCATACTGAAGCATCTCAATTGCCGTTGGTTGCTCACCCATGGATAGCGCCGGATCTGCAACCTGGAACAAATCGATAAGAAACTGGCTGATTTGTGCAGATTTCTCTGCTTCAAGGCGTGCTGCATCACGTTCCTGAGCTGTCAGCTTCTGCTGATGTATAAGTGCCAGTATGAATATAAAAGTAGTGACAATACCAAAAATCCCTGCTAAAACAGCTCCCTTATGCCGTCCGGCAAACTTTTTCATTCTATAGGGCATCGTAGCCTGCTTTGCACTTACAGGCAGCCGTTGCCGGTAACGTCTTACATCATCCATGAACTCCTTTACGGTTCCGTATCGATTTTCCGGTTCCAGGCGCATTGCTTTCACACAAATCAGATCCAGTTCTTCTGGAATACCTATTGCATTTAAATATATTGATGACGGTTTGGCAGGCTTATAATCATTAATGAGCCGACTGATCTCAACTACCGATTTACCGGAAAAATCACGAAGTTTTGTACCTGTTAACATCTCATGCAGGAGAATGCCTAATGAATAGATATCACTCGAAGTACTGGCTCTTTTTGAATTAATCTGTTCCGGTGCAGCATACTCGGCTGTCATCATTAAATTACCGGTATGGGTAACAGATTCTTTCTCAGAGTTTTCCTCCATTATTTTTGCGATTCCGAAATCAAGCACCTTGATGGTTCCCTCCGCAGTGACCAGGATATTGGAAGGCTTGATGTCTCTGTGAATAATCAGGTTCGCATGAGCATACATCACGGCCTTGCAAATTTGTTCAAAAAGGTCAAGACGGGTGTTCAAATCCGGATTTTTGTTTTTTATGTAGTCATGAATCGGGATACCATCAATCCACTCCATTACAAGGTAGGGTACGCCTTCATCCGTGATTCCTCCGTCCAGTAATCTCGCAATATTCGGATGATTCAGGCTTGCAAGGATTGTCCTTTCGGTTTCAAAACGGCGAATATTTTGTTCTGTTTCAAGTCCAAAACGAATCATTTTGATGGCTGTTATCTGCTCGAATATTCCATCGGCACGTTTTGCTTTATAGACAACACCCATGCCTCCACCGCCTGTTACATCCAGAATCTCATAATGGCTGATGAGTCTCTTTTTCCGGTTACATTTATCATGCGCAACATTCAAAACATCATCAGCCACAAGATTATCAGGATATTCCAAAAACATTTCATGTTCAGCAATATCGATAGATTCAGCCCATTTCATGGCCTCATCAAGCATCCCAGGAGATTCTTTACACGCTTTTTTAATAAATTTTCTGCGTTTTTTTAACGGGACATCAAGAGCATCATCAATAATTTTTTCGATTAGATTCCATTTTTGTTTTTCCATAGGCGTATGGATAATCAATTACAGGATTCCCTTTCAGGCTGTGTTCAATTCTTTATAAAGCCATCCCCGTGCTTTGGCCCAATCGCGTTTTACAGTGCTTTCCGAAATTTCCAGCACACTTGCAGTTTCATGGATGTTTAATCCCAGGAAATATCTAAGTTCTACAATCTGTACAAGCCGGTCATTCAGTTTGTCAAGCTTTTTAAGTGCTGAGTCAATAGCCAGCATCTCTTCCGAATTGCTTCTTTCCCGCAACATATCTTCAATTAAAGTTACAGGCTGTGAGCTTCCCCCTCTCTTGATAGCAGTTTTTTTTCGAATGTAATCAATGAGTATTGACCGCATGCATCTC
>PWLN01000395.1 GCA_003559375.1 Balneolaceae bacterium
AAAACCTCTCATTTTCTGGTTATCGGCTACAGGACTCGATGGCCCGTGCGGAAAGTAGGTCATTTCAGCAAGGGGGAGCCTGCCAACAGCTTCAAACTTTTCTTCGATGGATGCATAATGATTATTAATGGTTTTTTTTGCGCCGGCATGAAGATAATCCGGAACATCCTGTGGAGTCCAGATAAACTGGAAGAGGGAGCGGTGTACCAGGTCGTTGATACTCCACGACCCTGATGCTGATAAAATCCAGTCATTAAACACTTCCTTATCTAAATGTTCATGATTCAGAAGCCATGAAGCTGGGGTGCCATATATGGCACATGCCTTGTTTTCAATCAGCCAATTAATATGTCTCGAGATATTTTTTTCTTCTTTATTTTCATCAGCTGGCAATCCAAGGAAACGAACAGGGTTATTTTTTGAGATCTGTTTAAAACCTGATTCACCAAGCATTTCATTGAATTTTACGGTATAGTTGCTGTCTGTTGAAGCAAGCCGCAGAAGGTGAAAATCAGTGCCCCATAGAACCTGGCTTTTATAACGGTCGTCATTGAGAACCATAATGATATTATTCTTGTAATGTTCTGCTTTGGTGTCATCGTTCCAGTGATCCGTATGAAACGATACATCACCAAAAACACGTCCGGGAAATTTTTCCATAAGTTTCAGTATCGACATTGCCCAGCTATCATCCGGAATGCTCGAATGAGTCCAGATATCTTTTCCGTCTTGTGTTTCACCCCCAAAATGGCCAAAACATACCTTCAGGTTCTGCAGTCCATCCAGTACCGGTTCCCAGTGTTTTGGGTTGCAAAAAGCAGCATCACTTTTACTTTTCCGGAATCCTCTGTCGTTGCTATGAAGCAGAACTGGAACCTCGTGATCATTACAATATTTTAACGCTTTTTTAACGATTAGATGTTCAATACTATAGCCAAGAGATGGGTATAATTTCAGTCCAACGCAGGCTCCGCTGCCAATTGATGTTTTAAAAATGTCGAAACTGTTATCACGTGCCGGATTTACCATCGCAAAAGGTAGTATTCTGCCCGGATAACGCAGGGCCTGTATTTCAGTATCTTTAAGCTGATTTAAAAATAATGACTTTTCTTTTTTACCTGCCCTTTTATCAATGATATCCATTGGCAGAAGTACGGCAACATCATCATCGTTCAAATGGCTCATCAGGTTATCGGTCACATCACTGATACTTTTCATAAGGCCGATTCTGAGCCAGTCAAAAATATTTATTACCGAAGAAGATGAAACTCCACTGCGTTCAACCAGGGTGGATTCAAGAAGACTCATCAGTATCTGTTCGGTTTCTGATGAGGTTGAGATCTCAAGATGATGGTCAAATAAATTGCGTATTTTGTGTGGAACAAGGCGGTCAAATGCTCCAAACCCACGGATGGTACGATGGAAATCATCAAGAGAGATGTCATTCGTTCTACGCCTTCGGCGGATACGCAAGTAGGAAAGAATCATATCACGAAAAGGTTCAGGTACATTTAGTCCGGTGAGGCGGTGTTTAAACAAAAGAATGGTTTCTTTTGTCAGAATGGATTGAAAATTAAAAACATGTGCATGAATGTTAATCTTCATAATAGAGTACCTTTTAGCTTTTGAACTGTAAATAAATGTTTGTTTTAAACTGGAATGAGTAATAGAAATCTTACGACAGGCTTCCGAAATCTTTTTATCTATTGCTTAATGCGGACTAAAGTTAGTTTAATTTAATAAATGATATATATGTTCATGATGCAAATTCAAATTGAATGGTGACCGAATGGGTGTACCCTGCATCAAAAGACTGAACCGTTACAGGGCCAAAAAATTGACATTGAATTCATCACAGCGTTTTCCCATTTTTCGTTAAAATGGAAAACAAATGGTAATACTTTCTCAGGATGGAAATGGATTTTGGACAGCTTCAGTTATTCAGCCAGCCAAACGATATGTTGACCCAAGGATATGAGCAACTTTCTTCCTTTAAATTTGACGAAGCTGAATTTATTTTCGGACAAATAGACCGATCTTTTAATGATCATGGTGCAGATACGGATAAAGCTCTTTTATCTGCCGCTTATTGGAAAACTGTATTCAGCCGCCTTGAAAGTATTCTGGATTCTGAAAAGATATTCTATTTATATAATCAGTTGAACCGGTTTGAGTTTTCAAATGACTGGGGCGATCAAAAACTCTGGTCTTCACTGATCAGTTTTATCACTGGCCTGATGATAGAACAGGGCGTTTTTTATATCAATCAGGAGATTGCAATGTCTGACCTTTTACTGCAGATCGGAAAGCGTCAAATGGCTGAACAGTCACTAACCGCTCATATAAGCTCTTCTCCGATTGACACCCCAGCACGTTTCCGGCTGGCGCAGCTCCAATGGAAACAAAAACAGAAAGGGGCGGCCCTTCAAAATTATACTCTCGGTTTGCTGTTGAATCCGGAAAATGTACCGTTCAACTATCTTGAATGCGACAAAACACAGTCACTTATTCAAAACCACGAAATTGAAATGGTTCCCGGCTATGGATGGATTGCCGGAATCTTGCCGCTGATGGCAGTTCCTGATAACGTAATACCGTTAAATGAAAAACACGGCAGCGCCCTCGAGTGCTACAGGTTGTTGAGGGCTGCGGAGAAAGCTTCAAAAAAACAGGATATCGAGGCAACCGTTAACTACAGAAAAGCACTGAAAGCGGGCTGGCCCACCCTTTATGATGAATATTATGCACTCATCTCAAAGAGAGTACAGCCTTCATTTTATTAATAGATAATCCGTTAATATCTGCAAAGATTATTTTCTTCATTTTGGCATCTGCGATTTACTGATCTATTATTTATCATACCCCAAAACCGGCCCCAGCCACCTCTCCACTTCTTCCACACTCATTCCTTTCCTTGCGGCATAATCCTCCACCTGGTCTTTCCGGATATTACCAAGATTAAAGTACTGGGCTTCGGGATGAGCAAAGTAGAGGCCGCATACAGATGATGCGGGGCTCATTGCCAGGTGTTCGGTTAACGTGATGCCTGTTGTATCCTGCACACCCAACAGGTCGAAAAGGATCGGTTTTTCGGTGTGGTC
>PWLN01000314.1 GCA_003559375.1 Balneolaceae bacterium
TAGCATCACTGATCAAATTACAGCTATTAAACTACAGGACGATGGGCTTACCAAAAAAGAGATACGTGCAAGGCTTGGCGCAAAAATGGATACCCGGGATTACGGGGTTGGGGCTCAAATTCTCCACGCTTTGGGAGTTGGAAAACTCCGGCTACTCACCAACAACCCGGTTAAACGGGTAGGGCTTAACAGTTTCGGACTCGAACTTACAGAAGAGGTGCCTGTTCCGCTTGATCATATTGATACAGAGCATCATGAAGAAAAGCTCGACAAACCTATTACACGGGAAGGGTTTCTGAAGCGATTAATTCTGGAATAAACTAAGAGTTGGCGTAGTGCTTATTCTTTCCGATGGTTTTCACGGGTTTCAACAATGTGTGAGCTGCTGTCTGTGTCAACTTGTTGGTTTTCTTCAAAATCAACTTCTGCTGTCTCCAGGGCAATGTTGACGTTACTCTCTTCAATCGCATCATCCGTTTCCGGTTGCAATGGTTCATCATGGGTTACAGGCATGATTTTCTTATGAAAAATCAATAGAATGATAATAGATGTGCTTATTGCAATGTCGGCCACATTGAAAATGTACGGAAAGACCGGCCAATCACCGATTGACAGATTAAAGTGGATAAAATCCACAACATGGCCATGAAGTACCCCGCCATAACCACCCACAATGCCCATAAAGATCCGGTCGGTAATATTTCCAAGTGCTCCACCTATGATGAGGCCCATGCAAGCAAGATAGGCATAGTTTGCCTTTTGCAGGGTCATCAATATATAGGATAAAATTCCAATAGTGGCTAGGATGGCGATTACACTGATTGTTGGCGTGGAAAGCCAGTCCATTCCCAGTGCCATACCCGGATTTTTAGTAAAGTTGAAAGCCAGCCACCCATCAATCAGGCTGAGCCTGTGCAGGCCCGTATTTGTGCGGATCATGTACTTGGACGCCTGATCAAGAATCAACACAGCAATAACTGGCAAAAACAGGACGAATAATTTTTTAGTTTTTACTGACAATAATTTGTTTGGCTATCTGCGTTTCAGTTTTGCTTCAATACTGAGTTGTGTATGGGGCACAGCCTCCAGCCGCCCTTTTGCAATTTTCTTGCCGGTTACCTTGCAAACACCATATGTTTTATTATCTATTCGCTGCAAGGCCTGATCAAGATAACGAATAAACTTTTTAGTGCGGTTAAATAACATATAGGTCTTTTCCCTTTCCTGTGCATCAGTTCCTGCATCAGCCATATGGAATGAATAGGCAGACTCATCTGATGCATTTTCCATGCTTTCACGAAGCAGATTTTGAAGTGTAGTTAGTTCCTGTTCGGCTTCGTCGCGCTTCTTCAGAATTATCTTCTTGAAATACTCAAGCTCCTCATCATTATATGGGGAGATACGTTCTTCTTTTTTTGTTTCATTTGAAGAGGTCATGATCCTAATTGTTTAATTATTAATAGTTCTGCGAATGGAGATTTCAGCCTCATCGCCTTCAATTTCCCATGTCTTAACAAAGTCTGATACTTCAAGTAACGCAGTACTTATCTCTTCTGCAAGAGTTTCAGTCTTAATATTTTCAATTGCAGCCCGAACTGCAGCTTTTAATTGATCAGATCCGTCAAAACCGATGATGATTCTATCTGTAACTTCAAAATCAGCTTCTTTCCTCATATTCTGGATCCGGTTCACAAATTCACGTGACAAACCTTCAAGAATCAGTTCATTCGTCAGTTCTGTATCAACTGCAACGGTAATACCTTTTTCAGTTTCAACAGACCAGCCCATCAGGCCGGTTCTCTGTATTTCAATTTCACTTGAAAGGATTCGTACAGATTCATTTTCATCGATTTGAAAACTAATAACTCCTTCATCTTCTATTTTGGTTATGTCTTCTGTAGTAAGTGAAGCAATTTTTGCAGCAACAATTTTCATTTGCTTGCCTAAACGCTTGCCAAGAACAGGATAATTTGGCTTGGCCGCTTTACTTACAATATCGGAATCATCATCAACATATTCGATGGCCTTTACATTAACTTCATCCAAAATAATCTCTTTTACAGCATCAACAACCGTTCTTTCCTCCCTGCTCATTGGAAGAATGATTTTTGCAAGTGGCTGTCTTACATTTACATCAATCTGATTTCTCACCCTCAATACAATAGAGCTTATGGTTCTTGCCACTTCCATTCTGCGTTCGAGCTGCTTATCGATCGCTGTCTCTTCCACACTGGGATAAAATGAAATATGAACGGATTTTTCTTCCTGCTTCACCACTTCATTCAGGTTTTGATACAACCATTCGCTGATAAACGGTGCAACCGGCGACATAATTTTTGATAAATTCAGCATACACTCAAAAAGTGTTTGATACGCTGCTGTTTTATCCAGGCTTTTACCCTCCTTCCAGAAACGGCGACGGCTCCGCCTTATATACCAGTTGCTTAACTCTTCAACAAAGTTTTCGATTTCCCGTGTTGCCTTTGTCGGCTCATACTGCTCATACAATTCATCTACAGATTTAATGGTAGTATTGAGCCTTGAGATAATCCACCGGTCCATTTCCGTACGGTCTGAACAGGGAATCGGATTGCCGGAATATCTGAATCCATCGATATTGGCATAGAGTGCGAAAAACGAATAAGTGTTAACAATGGTATTAAAAAACTTGCGCTGAACTTCCTGAAGCCCGTTTTCACTGAATTTCAGATTCTCCCAGGGTGATGAATTGGTCATCATATACCACCGAACGGTGTCGGCTCCATAGGTTTGAATCACTTTATTCGGATCAACCGTATTTCCTTTACTTTTACTCATTTTTTCGCCCCTGGCATCAAGAACAAGTCCGTTGGAAACCACATTCATGTATGCGGGTTTATCAAAAAGCATGGTTCCAAGGGCATGAAGTGTATAAAACCAGCCGCGTGTTTGATCCACTCCTTCAGCTATGAAATCTGCCGGATAGCTTTTTTTAAACCTCTCTTTATTTTCGAAAGGGTAATGCCATTGAGCCCAGGGCATGGCTCCGGAATCGAACCATACATCAAGCAAGTCTGGAATTCGCTGCATAATGCCTCCTTTCGGGCACTTCCAGGTATATTTGTCGATGTGAGGACGGTGCAGATCAATCACCTCATCTCTATCAATTCCGGCTTTTTTCCTAAGTTCTTCAACGCTGCCGATACATTCAATATAATCCGGATCTTTACTGCTCACCCAGATGGGTATAGGCGTTCCCCAGTAACGCTGCCTGGATACAGCCCAATCCACATTATTTTCAAGCCATGAACCGAACCTGCCTGTACCCGTGCTTTCAGGCTTCCAGTTAATCTTATTATTAAAGGCCACCATTTTATCCTTGACTTCCGTAGTCCTGATAAACCAAGAATCCACCGGATACGAGATCAATGGTGTTCCCTTACGCCAGTCGAATGGATAATTATGCACATAGGTTTCATGGTGGTACATGCGGTTTTTTTCCTTGATGGCTTTCACAATTTCCTTGTCGGCATCTTTAAACCACATGCCGGAAAATTCCGGCACCTGGGCTGTAAATTTTCCTTCCCTGTCAATAGGGTTAAACATTGGGATACCTGCTTCCCTGCAATTCTCAAAATCGTCGGCGCCAAATGCAGGTGCTGTATGTACCACACCTGTACCATCATCAGTAGTTACATATTCCGCCCCGATTACTCTCCAGCCCTGTTCCTTTTCAATTTCTTTTTGTGCATAATCAAATATGGGCCTGTAAACCCAGCCCAGAAGTTCACTCCCTTTGTATGATTCAACAACTTCATAATGATGCCTGATTGCAGAATCAAGACAACCTTTTGCAAGTATATAGAATTCGGTTTTATCGCCTTCAATAACCTTGACTTTCACATACTCAATTGATGGATTTACCGCGAGTGCCATATTAGAAATAATCGTCCATGGAGTAGTAGTCCATGCCAGGAAAAATACATTTTCGTCAGCATCAAGCGGAAACTTCACATAAATGGAGGGGTCCTGGGTTTCTTCGTATCCAAGGCTTACTTCATGAGAAGATAGAACAGTACCGCTGCCCGGCGAATACCATTGAATTTTATGGCCTTTATAAACCATTCCTTTGTCGAACAGTTGCTTAAAGCCCCACCATACCGATTCGATATAGTTGTTTTCAAATGTGATGTAAGGATTTTCGAGGTCAACCCAATAACCCATTCTGCTGGTCAGATCGTCCCACAGGTATTTGTATTTTAACACACTCTCACGGCACCGGGCATTATATTCGGCAAGACCATATTCTTCCACCTGCGCGCGCCCTTCGAGTCCCAGTTCTTTTTCCACTTCAATCTCAACCGGCAGGCCATGGGTATCCCATCCCCCTTTTCGCTCTACCCTGAAACCTTTCAGGGTTTTATAGCGACAAAACAGGTCTTTCACTGTTCTTGACATAACATGATGAATTCCCGGTTTGCCATTTGCAGTTGGCGGGCCCTCATAGAAGGTAAAGGGAATACCATCATTTCTTGAGTCAAGACTTTTTTCAAAAATCTTTTTCTCTTTCCACCAGTTCAGAATTTCTACTTCTGCCTTGGGGTATGCCAGTTGTTTTACTTCTTTAAATATTTTTGCCATTCAGAACGTGATCGTTCATTTTGAAAATGTTATAAGCCTTAAATATACGAAAAGCTACTCAATCAAAAATACTTTGGGCTGTTTAGATTTTTATTAAACAGATGTCCAGCTTTTTAGTGCCCTGAGCTGGGGTGATTTTTTCTCCTGATGCTGGTGCATACGCTTATACAAATCTCTCAGCATTTCTATGGCTTCCAATACATAAGCCCCTTTATTCAGCATAACACATTCAGCGCGAACACTCATTGCGGCGTCTGTAATTTCAGCTCTCGAGCGCACCCCTTTTTTCACTAATCGTTCCAGAACCTGTGTAGCCCAGATTACAGGGATATGCGCCGCTTCCGCAAGCCACATGATTTCTTCCTGTATTTCAGCCAAACGCTCATAACCAATTTCTACTGCCAGATCACCTCTGGCAATCATAATTGCAAGCGGATGCCGGCCTGCTGCACGCACAATGATCTCAGGAAGGTTTTGAACAGCCAGTTCCGTTTCAATTTTAGCTACAATCGGTATAGCAGCTGTTTTATCGAATCTTTTCAACAGCTCAGCTTCGAGTGTATCAAGGTCTGCAGCTTTTTGAATAAAAGAATAGCCAATCAAGTCTGCATGGTCTATAACAAAATCCAGGTTTGTGAGATCAGCCTCACTCAGAGCACTGCCAATTTCGATTCCCGGAAAATTTATGCCTTTCGACTCACCCAGTTTTGTTCCTTTTGGTGCGGCATGAAATACTCTCAGAAAACACCCTGTATCTGATTGCTCTTCAACTCTTGCACCAATTTTCCCGTCATCGATCCACACTTCGGTTCCTTTGTTCAGCTTTCTGAAAATCTGTGGTATGCTAACCGTGATGATAGCCTGAGTTTTATAGTCACACTCAGGTGTATCTGCCAACAGGATGACATCATTGGTAAATACACGCCGATGATTCTCCTGAATATGAACACCGGTGATCCTTGCTTTTGGCCCTGCAAGGTCCATCATAATCCTGCACTTATTCCCTGTCTTCGCTGATGCATCCCTTACGTGTCGAATCAACTCGTTCCATATATAGCGGTTATCATGTGCACAATTAATTCGCGCCACATCCATTCCCCGGGAAACCAGGCTTTCTATGAATTCTGGCTCACTGGCAGAATCTCCCGAGAGGGTAACCATTATCCTGGTTTGGGATGATGATTTGCCAAATATTTCATTACATCTCTTTTTCAGGAGCTTTTTGCCAAGTTGAATAGTTTCTGGCGCCGGATGCGGGAATTTTTTTGATTTCGGACTTTGTGAAATTTTTGCAAGTGACGCAATTACTGCATCCAGTGCCGGTAAAACCTTCGATTCGAGCCTGCCAAGGGAGGATAAGCCAAGTGGTGAAAGCTCTTTTTGCAATACCCTTAAATCGTGCTTTCTCAGCGCCAGATAATGTGCCAGGTTTTTTGCGCTTTCTATGAAATCTTCTCTTTCAATCCACGATTCCCATTTTTTAAATCTCTCAGATCCCTCACATTCTACCTGGTTTCTCAGCCAAATCAAGCGCTTCAATAAGTCTCTCTGCTGCCTGATGATTATATCTTCCTTTTCTGCCAACATCGTATAAGTAGGAACTTTAATATTTGTGACCAGGAATTAAACTGCCGTATTAAAATCAATTCCTATCTTCGATATTTAAGAAAATTCTTTATTACCTACCATTAAGTTAATGTTACTATTAGAATTTTTTTTCCCAATCACTATATTCCGATGCAATTTTTCAAATCTATTTCAATCATAAATGAACTGGCTTCTTTTTGGTATCCTGGTTTACATTTCTATACAGCTTGCCATTGGCTGGTGGGTTTCGAGAACTATCAAAACCGAAGTTGACTATATATTAGCAGGCCGGCAGCTTGGATATGTTTTAGGTACTTTTACCATTTTTGCAACATGGTTCGGCTCAGAAAGCGTGATTGGGGCATCAGGCGCTATTTACAGTGGCGGGCTTGCAGGTGGTACAGCAGATCCATTCGGATTCGGGCTTTGCATTATTTTAATGGGTTTCATATTTGCTGCACCACTTTGGAGGCGTAAACTCACAACACTTGCCGACCTGTTTCGTGAGCGATTTTCCTCTGGTGTGGAGAAAATTGCTGTTTTCATGATGATCCCTTCTACTCTGATGTGGGCTGCTGCACAAATACGTGCATTTGGACAGGTACTGACAGCATCTTCAAACCTGGAACTTGAAATTGCTATAGCTATCGCTGCTACAATTGTGATTGTTTATACGGTTCTTGGCGGGCTCCTTGCTGTTGCCTATACCGACCTGCTCCAGGGTGTTATACTCATTTTTGGCCTATTGGCACTTTTTTTTCTTGTACTGTTTAATACGCCTGATATTGCAGGAATCTGGAATTCCATCGACCCAGACAGGCTTACTCTGCGTCAGCCGCCCGGAACATCACTGCTCGAACGAATTGATATTTGGGCAATCCCTCTTTGCGGTTCTGTAGTGGCACATGAGCTGGTAGCAAGGGTAATTGCAACACGGTCGCCTAAAGTAGCACAACGTGCTTCCATTGCCGCAGGAACCATGTATCTTGGTTTTGGCATGATTCCGGCATTTATCGGCCTCGTTGGGCTTCACCTTGTTCCAGGCATTGAAGATAGTGAACAGATTGTGCCTATTATGGCTCAGACGTATATGCCAACAGTTCTGTATATCATTTTTGCCGGTGCCCTTGTCTCTGCAATCCTTTCAACAGTAGATTCATTACTTCTTGTTGCATCCTCTCTTATTTCGCATAATATCGTGGTAAAAAGCAGGCCTCATATGCCTGAAAGCAGAAAAGTAGGATGGGCAAGATTTTTTGTAGTGATTTTTGGTATACTTGCATGGTTTATTGCCACAAATGCGGAAGGAGTATATAATCTTGTGGTGGATGCCGCTGCATTTGGTACTGCCGGATTTTTTACAATTGTGACATTCGGTTTGTTTACAAAATTCGGTGGAAAATATTCTGCAATGGCTACACTCTTTACTGCCATGACAGTCTGGCTATCCGCAACATACATCTTCGATCTCTCCTGGGCGTTTTTGCTCTCCCTGTTTTGTTCGATTGGCGTCTATGTTACTGTTGGAGTTATCGAAAGATATTTGAACAAATAATCTTCAATTTTTTTACCACTCCCCGAAAGGATCCCAATGGGAGAAACACAGATAAGTATTGAATCCTTCGTGGAGTGGCTGTAAAATAGAAATCAGTATGAATCAAATATCAACTGAATATCACCAGGCCGTACTCCGGGTTTGAACTGTTCGCCAAATCCGGATGGATTAGGGTCATATTCTCCCACATAACTTACATCCAGCCCATCTACAGGAATCTGGCCTTCCATACCAAGAGCCCAGAAAATTCCCTGAATTGAAAGCCTTCTCATATTTTCATCAAAAAAATCATGCGGGTGGCCCAGAGTTGTAAAGAATACCCGGCTTGTTCCATTCTCACCCTCATAGTTAAGAGTCCATGCCACTTCATGCGGGTCGCCAAAATGCTCTCCTCCCGGATCGGCACCCTGAACGGCCCTGCCGGTTAAAAGGATTTCTGCATCACTTAATAAAGTATTGGCATGATACAACCAGCTTCGTGCATGAAATGGCTCGATTGCGGTGAGTATCGGATGAGATTGGTTAGCTTCATAGATCAATACATCGGTTGAATTGCTTCCACCGTAATGACTGATCCATGGCAAGCCAAATACTTTCTGAGGCCATTCAAAATCGAGATGGTGGTTGGGGTGGTCGGAACCATATTGGAATGCATGTGTGGACGTCCTGAATCCAGCCATTGGTTTACCCGATTCTGCAAATTCGAGAATATATCTGAGCTGGTGATCAGGAATATTTCTGAAACGGTTATACATCACCATCATATCTGCATCTGCAAGTGCCTCCAAACCCTCAATATTATCCTGGCGGTTAGGATCAATGATTCCGTCTGTGAGTGCATAAGCAACAGAGACCCTGAACCCGTATCGGTTTGCCAGAATCCGGGCAAGCATGGGCATACTCTCTTCCGAACGATATTCTTCATCTCCTGTGACGAAAACAATATGCGGAACTTCTGAACCAACAGCCGTTGTATAACCGGTACCGGCATTAGCCTGACGCGGAGTCTCTGAGTTGCAGGCTGTAAAAATTATCAGCATAATTAAAAGAGACAGGTGCTTTATGTAGTATTTCATGATCAGTTGTCTTAATTGTGAGCTTTAGTTAATCGAAATGTATGTTTTTTTTGAAAAATACTGATTGCTAATGGCTGACTGCTAAATTTTTCGGCCGGGCACATACGTGCTAACAACGAACCCTCGTGAATTTTGCAAGGTCTATTCAGACTCTTTCAGGTTCACGATAAATATCATTCCACAACTTCCATGATTCCGCGCATCAGCAGGCCGTGGCCGGGGAATGTACAAATAAAATGATACAATCCCGGTTCGGACGGAGCCTGGAATTCAAGAACCTCACTTTCCATGTGCTGAAGTAACCGTGTTGCATGCAGCACGTTTGGTGAATCGGGTATGAATTGTTTGTCAAAGCCGGCTGCACCAAGATCAATAGCCATTCTGTATACATCATCTACTGTGCCAGGTTCGGTAATTAAAAGGTTGTGAGGCATAAAATCGGGGTTATCTACCGTTAATTCCACCGTTTGTTCTGCGCGTATCGTGAATTGTGCCACGTCAAACATCATTTCTGACACCAATGCTGTTATTGTAAGTTGCGCAATTTCGGTACCTGTGAGATCCAGATAAAGGTTCCGTGCAACTTCGTCAGTATCTCCAACAGCATGATCAGCATGCGGCTCATGCTGAATCCTCACACGTGCCGCTTCGCTCCAGTGCCACTCAACCCGCCGTGCGGCTTCCCTTACATTTTCATCCGGAGAACTCATAACCCTTCCCAAAAGCTCCATATTCGGCCTGTTATGCTGTTGATGAACCCATAAAGCCTCCAAAAGCGGCAATCCATGATCAGGATTGGCATGATCGAATTGGCCTGTCCATTCTGCCACGGCATCCAATACTTCATCAGTATCACGGCCGCTCAATTCAACCCGTACCCTGTGCCTTACCCCAAGAGTTGGATGGGTAAAAAGTTCGAGCAAATGCTCTACGGGTTCACCATATATCGATACCGGCTCAGATAACGGTCGGCCAGTTGCAGTAATTCTGTAAACCCGTCCATGGGTATGATCCCTCATGGGATCACGTAAATTATGCTGCATGTGGCCGATAATCGCATTCTGCCAATCGCTGATATAAAGTGCACCATCATTGCCTATAATACCATGTGTAGGACGAAAATTGGGATCTTCAGAATAGAAGAAGTTTCCAATCTCTTCACCCCAAACCACACCGTTATTATATTGCAATTCATAACGCTTTGCTCCCAGAAATCCGATTACGTTGTAAATGAGAAAATTGTTTTGGTATTCCTCTGGAAAATGATTACTGGAAAAAACCTGGTTACCGGGTACTGGACGTATGGTATGATTCAGCAATTGCCTGCTGGCAAACCGGTTTTCTTCATAGTCTGCGTATACCTGGTATGCTGCACCACGTGTGCCATCCGTAATAAATTGGTATCCCCACTGGTCAAAACTGATGCCGTGCGGGTTGTAGATATTTTCAACCATAAACTCAAACTGGAATGTTCTGGGATTGAAACGGTACAGCCCCGATATCTCCGATTCATGTGGAGCCTGCCATGGAGTTTCCACATTGCTAAGGTGAAATACACCTCTCTGATAGTAGATCCAGCCATCGGGCCCATACACAATATTATTCGCAGTGTGATGAGTATCGGCAGAGTCAATTGCTCCCATCAGACGTATCTTTACATCGGCTTTATCATCGCCGGTGGTGTCTTTGAGGAATAAAATATCGGGAGCAGAAACCACAATGACCCCTCCATTCCAGAATTCGAATCCGGTGGGATTGTGAATTTCAGCAAAAGTGGTGGCTTTATCAGCTCTACCATCGCCTGTGGTATCTTCAAGAATCATCAACCGGTCGGTCATCTCCTTTAATGGTTCCCATTTGGGGTAAGTTGACCATGCGGCAACCCACAACCTTCCTTTTGAGTCTACCTGCATCTGAACCGGATTTACTAACCCGGGAAACATCTCTTCAGAAGCAAACAGATTGATTTCCAGCCCGTCAGCCAGTGTCATTTTATCAATCGCTTCTTCACCGCCAAGATAGTTGGCTTCTCCGGTAAAATTGGTTTCAACCGGGGTTGGGATTGGCACATTACTGTCATCTATTTCAAGATCGCTGCCTTTAGCACGCGCCCAGATTTTTTCGTCCCGGTTTGCTGTCATCACATCAAGCATAACCAATTCATGCTGAAGTGTTTCACGATTGCCATGCAGTTCGGCTCTGCCTCCCCAAACATCATTGCCGCTGGTAGCACGATAACGGTTATGCCAGTGCCAGTTTTTATCCAGTACTGCCTCACGAATAGCATCCACTCTATTCCGGTTACGCCTTGGAACACCACCAAACAGGTAGTCGGTTATCGCTATGGCAACTTGCTGGTTTCCATAATCAGACAGATGCACACCATTTATCGTAAATGGTTCATTAGTAGCGCCATACAGTTCTTCAGTAATATGAAAAAGGTCTATAAAAACGATATCAAATTCTTCGGCGACCTCTTCCATAGCATGGGCATAGTCATGCAGCCGTCTGTTGTTTTCGTTTCCGACAGGCAAATTTGGATTATTTAAATTCTCATGGGCAATAGGTGCAAAAAGCACAATTTCAGGCACATTTTCGCCATCATAAGAGCGGCTGCGGGTGTGCCTGATCCATTCTCTGAGTTGTTCTTTAAATTCTTCCGGATTGTCATCGAATGACTCATTATATCCGAAAAACGCGAAAATAACATTTGCTCGCACATTAGACAGATGATGATCAGGATCTCCAAAATCCTGATGGGCACGGGGGCGGTGATTGATCCTGTCTCCGGTAAAACCCAGGTTTCGGATTACGATTTCATGATTTGGATGAGCAGCGTGAATATAAGCCTCAAGCCAGCCGTCGTGCTGCATTCTGTCGGCAAGAGAATTGCCAATAATGGCAATGCGATCGCCGGGCTGAAGTTCATATCTTGGTTGTGGAGTACACCCGGCAATCAATAAAATGATTGCCAAACAAAAAATAATGCTGAAATAACCGGTCTGATAAATACGATGCATAAGAAAATGAAACTAAATAGGCATATTGAACCTTTCAATTTAATGAAGGTTGGAGAAGTTACATGATTAAACCTGATAAATCCATGCTGATTTAGTTATATGAATCAACAGATGTTTTTCATGAAATGTTTACAGGAAGCCTCTATCTTTACCGGTCTGCTTTTAAAACAAAATAAATGAATAAGCCTGCTCTCGCTACTGTTTTTTTGGTGGTTGTGATCGACCTTCTCGGGTT
>PWLN01000367.1 GCA_003559375.1 Balneolaceae bacterium
AGGGATCGCAATGGGACATATCATTCAAACGAGATTTTAAAATGACCCGAATTCAGAAAGGCTCGTCTACATGCCCCATAAAGCAGAGTCAACAGACGAGTTTTTTCGAAGAATGAACCGATATAAATATTTAAGGCTTATTCAGAAAGACTCGTCAGTTGACTTCCTTGTAGTTGACTTCTTTGTGAGTTCAAAGATTTCCCTTTTCCATTTCATCTGCTGCGTAGTTTGCTGCCCGGGCGGTGAGTGCCATAAATGTAAGTGACGGATTCTGAATGGCAACCGAGCTCATACATGCGCCATCGGTAACAAATACATTCTTGCAGCTGTGTACCTGGTTCCACCTGTTCAGGATAGAATCAGCCGGGTTTTTGCCCATTCTTGCCCCGCCAATCTCATGAATATCCAGGCCCGGAGCCCTGCCGTCATCATTTTGATGGATATTTTTGCATCCTGCAGCCTCGAGCATTTCAGCTCCGCTCTCAAGAAAATCACGTATCAGATTTTCATCATTCTCTGTATAGTCTACCGATGTGATAAGCTGTGGAATTCCCCAGGGATCTTTTTCCGTTTCACTCAGCCTGACATGGTTTTCATAAACCGGAACCGTTTCTCCCTGCATCATCATAAAAACACCCCATCCTCCGGGCACTTTCATCTCCTCTTTCAGGTCCAGCCCAATATGTTCCGACCTGACCCCTCTCAGCCAGCCCGACCTCGCTGCCCCGAAAGCGATAAGGTATTTTCCCTGAAAATCTGCATCCGAATCCTGCCGGTAAACATTTCTGTATGATGGCATGATCGGTTGTGTTGGCCGCCTGCCGTAATAATATTGATCTTCAAAACCATCAAATGTTGCAGTAAGTGAGCCACGGTAGTTGTGAAAAGCGATATATCTGCCCAATAGTCCGTTATCATTACCCAGGCCTTCCGGAAAACGGTTCGATTTGCTGTTCAGCAGAATGAGGTTTGAATTGAGGCAGGCTGCATTAAGAAAAATCACCCTCGCATGGTATTCTGATGATTCTTTGGTGTTTGCATCAATTACACGGACACCGGATGCTTTACCGGAGTCTTCATCATACAGAATCGATTCAACAACAGCATGTGTACGTATGGTAAGGTTACCGGTTTTCATCGCCCACGGGAGAGTGGATGAGTTTGAGCTAAAATATGCGCCGTATGGGCAGCCCCGGTAACAGAGATAGCGGGCCATGCACTGTGCCCTGTCCTGCTCACGGTGAATCGCCTTTACTTCGGTGAGATGTGCGCATCGGCCGTGAATTACATGGCGGCCGGGAAATGCCGCTTCAACTTTATCCTTGATCTCTTTTTCCACACATGTCATATCGAACGGGGGGAGGAATTCGCCGTCTGGCAGGTGATCCAGTCCGTCTCTATTGCCTGACCAGCCCACAAACGTTTCCACCTCACTATACCAGGGAGCCAGTTCATCATAGGTAATGGGCCATTCGATTCCATAACCGTCACGAGCAGGCCCTTCAAAATCGTAGCGGCTCCAGCGCTGGCCCTGCCGGGCCCAAATCAGGGATTTTCCCCCTTCCTGATAACCCCGAATCCAGTCGAACCGTTTTTCCTGGATATATGGATGTTCTTCATCCTTCACAAAAAAATGTTTGGTGGCATCATTGTAGGCGTAACACCTTGCCACTATCGGGTTACGGTCAATATCATCCTGCG
The DNA here is from genome assembly GCA_003559375.1 of Balneolaceae bacterium. GTDB lineage: Bacteria > Bacteroidota > Rhodothermia > Balneolales > Balneolaceae > Rhodohalobacter. The sequence continues at coordinate 1,702 of PWLN01000367.1, forward strand.
GAATCCTTCCCCGGTAATCCAGATGCCACGGATCGCTTCCGGCGGTGGGGTAATCTTCACGATGCCTGACCGGGCGTCCTCTCTCCAGGACAAGTGTTTTCAAACCGCGGTCACAAAGCTCCTTCGCGGCCCAGCCACCGCTTATTCCGGATCCTATTACAATGGCATCAAATGTTCTGTTTTTACGGGCTTTTCCATTCATATTCATCAGGACACAAAATGTTTAAAAAGTTATTCAGGTCTTACCGGATTAAAATAAAAAACTTCTAAAGCTAACTACCACACATTTTCTTTGTGACTTCGTGTCATAGTGGCTCATTTTTTTGGCAGAATCAGAAGCTCACCATTCAACCTCATCATTATGCCTTAAGGCATGTTCTGGAAACGGATTCTGACTATCAAAAACATAGAGAGTTTCCTGGAATTCGATAACAATGCCTTCCTCATTGAGGCTTCCGTCGGCGTTCATCGCTTTGGAAACGTCAAGGCCAAGATGTTTTGCCAGGAACGGGTAAACCGCTTTTCGTTTGTTATAGCCATAATCATGTTCTTCGTCCGGGAAATGAGCATAATCAACATGATCCGGTTTACCGTAAAGTTCATAGATATGTTTGATATGGGGGTATTCAACTTCAGGTGTATTAAGGGTCCAGTCGCCACCCACAGATACAAGCAAAAGCGGACGCGGGGCAGCAAGGGCGGTGATCTCGACATTATTGGTTTGAAACGTTTCTGATCGGTGAACCGGCATTCCGCTTTCACAGACACATCCTCCAAAAAAGTGAGCCGATACCATCACAACTGGTGCAGAAACAGAAACACGGTTGTCAACAGCGGCATGAAAAAACGTTTGTGACCCCCCGCCGGATGCCCCTGTTGATGCGATTCTTTCAGGGTCAGCGCCCAAATCAAGCAAAAAGTCCAATGCCCGAATGCTGTTCCACAATTGAAGCCTGAACGATTCCGGATGCTTATGCTCCCATCCAAATTCCTCCAATTGACCATAACCCACCATATCATACGCAAATACAATCGCGCCCATCCTTGCCATGGCAGCAAATCGTTTTTGGGCTTCAGGCCGATAACGCCCCACTTCGCCTGTTACGGTCCAGTGTCCATGCGGACTCAATATGCCGGGCAGCGGTTCATCTCCAAAAATTTCCGGAGCGTAAATACTGCCGGTAACATATACTCCCGGAAGACTCTCAAAAGCCGCATTATGTACGGTATAGCCGTCATAAATCCGTTTATCGCCAAATATGGGATTTAATGGATTCTTTTCCGGAAACACACTCAGCCCTGAACCTTCCAGAACCCTTTCTCTGATCAGTTCAGCCCTCACTTCCCATTCATCTCGTGTTTGATAATTTTGACG
>PWLN01000341.1 GCA_003559375.1 Balneolaceae bacterium
ATGCATCTTTGTGTCTTCTTGCCTTAGTGGCTATAACTTCCTGCCTTTTTCTCTATAATGTGATGCATGAACATTCATCTCATGGATGAAAGTTATGTCCATCAGTGACACAATTCTATTTCTCGTCTTTTATTTTTTGAATGAAATATCATTCATTATCTAGTGATATTGAATTTAATGCATGACAATTTATACATTATATGATATAAGAATTTTTTATATTACGTATGAATAATCATTTGTTGTATTAAATAATTACATATTATGAGTGATATATCATACATAAATCGAATATCCATGAGTGATAAAGCCCTCATGGAAAAAATAGGCGCTTTTGTAAAACACCACCGATTGCGTCAAAACAAGACGCAGGAGCTGTTAGCTGAGCAGGCCGGAATCAGCAGGTCTACACTGAGCCTTCTTGAACGGGGTGAGACGGTTACCGTCCTGACACTGCTGCAGGTTCTTCGGGTGCTTGATCAACTGCACATCCTGGACGTTTTTCAGGTTCATGAGCCGGTAAGCCCTATTGCACTTGCCAAAATGGAGAGAAATAAACGAAAGAGGGCACGCAAAAAGGGGACTCAGAATCAGGAATGGAGTGAGTGGTAGCTATGAAAACCGCATTTGTTCACCTATGGGGAAAATTGGCAGGCGCCGTTGCATGGGATGAATCCACCGGAATCGCAAGTTTTGAATATCATGACGCTTTTAAACGCGAAGGATGGGATCTCTCTCCGCTAATGATGCCGATACGCAGCGGGATCAATATATTCTCTTTTCCGGAACTGCGGAAAAAGGCCCACACGGAGTTGGATTGCTTTAAAGGCCTGCCCGGATTACTGGCAGATTCCCTGCCCGACAATTACGGAAATCAGCTTATCAACAAATGGCTGGCCCGGCAAGGGCGTCCGCAGAACAGTATGACCCCGGTGGAAACTCTCTGTTTTATCGGAATCAGGGGAATGGGCGCGCTGGAATATGAGCCCGCTACAACCGGCAGCAATTCACAATCCTTTGATGTGGAGATGAACAGCCTGGTGGAAATAGCACGGAAGATGCTGAATCAAAGAGAAGATTTTGAAACGAACCTGAACGAAAAGGATGAACAAGCGATCCGTAATATCCTGAGAATTGGCACCTCAGCAGGCGGGGCAAGGCCGAAAGCCGTTATCTCTTACAACGAGAAAACAGGCAAAGTAAAATCCGGACAAACCAAAGCACCCAAAGGTTTTGATCATTGGCTGATTAAACTGGATGGGGTGAGTGATGTTCAGCTGGGCGAGAGTTCTGGTTTCGGACGCGTAGAGTACGCCTACTCCCTGATGGCCAAGGATTGCGGAATCGAAATGATGCCCTGCAAACTGTTTGAAGAGAACGGCCGGGCCCATTTCATGACCAAACGGTTTGACAGAGAAGGTGCTCACACAAAACATCATATTCAAACATTTTGTGCCATTAAACATTTTGATTACAACGAAGTGAGAAGTTTCAGCTACGAGCAGCTTTTCCAGGCCATGCGGGAGCTGCGGCTCACCTATCCTGAAGCCGAACAGATGTACCGAAGAATGGTATTCAATGTACTTTCCAGAAACTGTGATGATCACACCAAAAACGTCTCTTTTCGCCTGAAGAGAGATGATAAATGGGAACTGGCACCGGCGTATGATCTATGTCATGCCTATCGGCCAGGCAGTAAATGGGTAAGTGAGCATGCACTCAGCATCAACGGAAAGCGGACAGGGATCACCCGGGATGATTTGCTGGTACTGGCAGCATCTGTCAATATTAAAAAAGCAGGCCGGTTGATCAATGATATACAAACTGTAGTGAACAGATGGCCTGAATATGCAGAAACGGTGAATGTAAGCCCGAAACTGAGGGATGCGATTGCAGAAACACTGGTTTGTTTGTAAGTGGGGGCTGTCCATACTACAGTTCATGAGAGACATTGAACAGGGTAAAAGCCTGGCCAATGAAATTGTTGCCGGTCAGTGAAAAAAATGTGAGCTTAAACTGTAAGGCTGATTTTCTTTTAGTACATTACAAAACGCTTTAACTCAAAGAGATTCATCTACATGACCATTTCGGAATACATCAAAAGCATCAATCTTCGCTACAAAACCGGAATTTCGAGAGAACACAGCTATCGCGGTGATTTGCAAAGCCTGCTTGAGCGAATGCTGAAGAACGTGATCGTTACCAACGAACCGGCGAGGATCGATTGCGGTGCGCCTGATTTTATCCTGACTCACCAGGAAGTGCCCGTCGGATATATTGAGGCGAAGGATATTGGTGAACCGCTGACCGGCAGCAAGCATAAGGAGCAGTTTAACCGGTATAAAGAGTCGCTGCCCAATATCATTTTTACCGACTATCTCGATTTTCATTTCTACCGGGACGGGGAATTTGTGATGTCTGTACGACTTGCAGAGATTGCCGGAGATTCGATTCATTCAATACCGGAAAACGGGGAAAAATTCCGGCAGATGATCAACGATTTTGCCACCCACACGCTTCAAACGATCCGTTCGGCGGCCAAACTCTCCAAAATGATGGCGGCCAAAGCGCGCCTGCTATCAGATGTGATCCATAACGCACTGAAAGAGGACAGGGAGAATGGCACCGATCGGGTGAACGAGCCCGCCAATACCACTCTAAGAGATCAGCTCAATGCCTTTCAAAGCGTACTGATTCACGATATTGATGAAAAAGAGTTTGCCGATATTTACGCCCAGACCATCGCCTACGGGATGTTTGCCGCACGGCTTCACGACAAAAACCTGGAGACCTTCTCCCGTTTTGAAGCGGCACGGCTGATCCCCAAATCAAACCCGTTTCTGCGGAAGCTGTTCCAGTACATTGCCGGGTACGACCTTGACGAGCGGATCGACTGGATTGTGGACGCCCTGGCCGACATCTTCCGCGCCACCGATGTGGACGGACTGCTAAACAACTTCGGCAAAGCCACACAGCAGACCGACCCGGTGATCCACTTTTATGAAACCTTCCTTGCCGAGTTTGACCCGAAGCTGCGTAAAAGCCGTGGAGTCTGGTACACGCCGGAACC
>PWLN01000173.1 GCA_003559375.1 Balneolaceae bacterium
ACCGCAGTACCGCCCTGGGGCAGTTCTTTCATTCGCTCAAGGGCTGATTCAATCCGGCCTATTGCCAATTCAATTTGCCTTGCATAACCGCCGAATTCCTGTTCGATAGTAACGGGCATGGCATCCATCAGGTGTGTACGGCCAGTTTTGACAACATCTTTAAGTTCATCGCCTTTGGCAAGTAAGGTTTTGTGTAAATGCTCAAGAGCTGGAATCAGGCTTTCTTGTACTGATAAAACTGCAGCAATACGTATAGCAGTTGGTATCACGTCATTTGAACTTTGGCCAAAGTTCACATGATCGTTCGGGTGAATAGTGATATCACTTCCGGATTTAAGTTCATTTGCGCGTTTGGCGATAATTTCATTTGCGTTCATATTGGTAGAAGTACCTGATCCGGTCTGAAAGATATCAAGTACAAAGTCCTGATTAAATTTGCCATCAACTACTTCCTGGGAAGCTTTATCAATGGCATCAGCTGTTGCAGGATCCAGTAATCCAAGGTCGGCATTAACCCTTGCAGCTGCTTGTTTAATTCGTCCCAAAGCAGAGATAAAATCGTTGCTGAAACGAATGTCACTGATCTGAAAATTTTCAAAAGCACGTTGTGTCTGAGCGCCATAATATGCACCGGCTGGTACTTTTACTTCGCCCATGGAATCTTTTTCAATTCTGTATTCTGTCATAATAGTAAGATATGTTTTTGCGAAGCGGCTGCTATTGTTTGTGGATTCCTCTCTTATTAAGGCTGATGAAGCAGACTAACTTCCCGGTAACTCTGGCAAATTGTTAGCTGATTAGCACCGTAAAACAGGATCTCCTGTGAAATTATTTTCAACCGCTTTACGCATTTGTTGAAATTCTTTTTATCTATTAAAGGTAAGATTTTTAAGCTAAAATCTGAAGAAAAACAGATCGTTTAATCCAGTCTCTTACTGTACATACGGTATCGTTTATCTACCTTTCCGCCAATTTTTTCGGCCACGCGCACCATCTGGATGTTGTTTTCGAGGATCCAGCCAACTTCTGATGAGTAATAATTACGTATAAGTCCGTTTTCTATCGCTTCCCTGTGAAGCAAGACATCTATGCCCCGGCCCTGAAATTCAGGAAGTACACCCATTAAAGCTGTACGTATTTTATTGATCTTTCTTTTATTCCACAGGATTTTAAAAATTCCAAACGGCAGCAAGCGCCCATTCATTTTCCGAAATATCTGATTATAATCGGGTAGCGCCACGGAGAAACCTACAGGTTCCCCGTTAATTTCTGCTATATGGGCAAAATCATTGTCAACTATAGTTTTCAAGTCACTGGCGAGTGTGTCAAACTCTTCTGCACTTAATGGAATAAAACCCCAGTTATTTTTCCATGCTTTGTTAAAAATTTTCTGAATAATTTTTACTTCATCGTGAATATTTTTCAGATTTATTCGTCGTATATGAATACCTGGAAGCCTTTTCTTAACTATTTCTACAGCACGATTGGCTCGTTCACGGTCAACACTATCCTGGGTAACATGATAGGTTAACAAATCCATTTCTTTTTGGTACCCTGCTTTTAATATGATTCTGTCGTAGTAGGTTTTATTATACGGCATTAAAATGGAGGGATATTTGTTGAAACCTTCAACAAGTATGCCAATAACGTCCATCATACCGGGATTGGCAGGGCCAAGTACATCTTTCATTCCTCTCTCTTTCAGCCAGCCTTCAGCAGCCTTGAATAAGAGATTCACAGTCTCCTGATCATCATTACACTCAAAAAAGCCAAAAAAACCTGTTTTTTTGTTGTGATAACTATTATAACGATGGTCAATAATAGCTGCAATCCTGCCAGTCATCACTCCGTTGAATTGTGCTGTAAATAATGCCATCTCGGCATTGAGAAAAAATGGATTCTTATCTTTATCAATAAGTTTTCGTTGCTCAATGAGCAGCGGAGCAACCCAGAATTTATCTTCTGAATAGTGACGGTAAGGGAAAAGGATGAACTCTTTTACCTCACGGGAATTGGTGAGATATGAAATTTGGCGGGTATTGGGTCCGGTATTCACACCTAATCTTACCCAAAGTTTATCAAAGATTTCCCGTTTTCATCGATAATTCCATGCTTGATACCCACTTTGCGGAATGCGTCGAGTATTCTGTCAAGATGCTGATCGGTGTGTGTAGCCATATAGCTGGTGCGAACAAGGGCCTGGCCTTGTGGAACCGCGGGCGGAACAACTGCATTTACATAAACACCCGCTTCAAAAAGGTCTTTCCAAAATTGAAAACAGCTATACATATCACCGATAACAACTGGAATGATGGGGGTTTGGCTAGTCCAGACATTGAAACCAAGGTTTTTTAGCTCATTTCGCATGTATGATGAAATTTGCTCAAGTCTTTCCAGTCTCCAGGGTTCTTCCTGCAGAATTTCAAGTGATTTCAGAACAGTGGCAACATTTGCCGGTGGCATGCTGGCGCTGAAAATGTGTGCTGGTGACTTATGCCGGATATATTCAATAACTGTACGATCGCCTACAATAAAACCTCCCAGAGAAGCAAAAGATTTGGAGAACGTTCCACTTATGAGATCTACTTCATCCATTAGACCAAAAACCGAAGCTGATCCACGCCCGCCTTCTCCAACTACTCCGATAGCGTGAGCATCATCAAGGTATAAACCGGCGCCAAATTCTTTCGCAAGGGCTGCCAATTCAGGTACTTTTGCAAGCGTGCCAGACATGGAAAAAACTCCATCTGTAACAATGATTTTACCTGCATCAGGATCGGAACGTTCAAGAAGAGACTTTAAATGATCCATATCATTGTGGCGATAACGTATCGTTTTCGCATTTGAAACCTGTGTCCCTACCACAATACAGGCATGATTATCTTTATCGGAATAAATGATATCATTTCTATCAGCGATAATCTGTATAGAGCCTTCATTGGTTTGATAACCTGTACTAAAAAGTACACAGGCCTCTTTTCTCATGAATTCGGCCAATTTTTGCTCAAGTTCAAGATGTAAATCCAATGTACCGTTCAGATATCTTGAGCCGGTACAACCTGTTCCATATACTTCAATTACTCTTTGGGCAGCCTCTATTGTTCTTGGATCATTAGTAAGGCCGAGATAATTATTTGACCCGGCCATGATCACTTCTCTTCCCTCAATATTTACAATAGTTCCATCAGTAGCTTGAAGTGGTTTAAAATACGGATAGAGTCCCTTGGCTTTAATTTCATCAGCAATTGTAAAATCGTAGGCTTTTTTAAATACTTTGCTATAGGAAGTATCGGCTTTGGTATCGCCCATTCTAAATATCTTACATTATATATTAAACAGGTAAATATACCGAGTATTCGGCTTCAATCAAATTAAAACAAAAGATGTAGTTATCGGGTTTTTGTACTCTTAAAAAAATCGATATACCGTTCAATAACTATATCCCAGTTAAATGTATTCAACACATAATTACTTGAAGACTCAGAAAGTTCCTGAAGGCTGCTTTTTAACACATCATCAATTTTTCTTGCGAATTCCATCGGTTCTAATGGTGTAACACGATAACCGTTCACCCCAGGCTTGATAACATCCCGGATACCTTCCAGATCAGATGCGATTGCGGGTACACCTGCACTGTTAGCCTCAAGTAATACAATCCCAAAACCCTCCATATCACCTTCAACCGGAATATTTGGCATAATAAAAAGATCTGCTGCGGCATAACAAGCACTTAACAATTCGGATGATAATTTTCCAGTTGTAATAATCCGGTCTTTATGTGCTGATCTCTCCCTGGCAGTAATAATATTACCAAATTCGGGTCCATCTCCAACTACAAGATAAAAAACATCAGCTGTGATATTCTCAAAAACATTTTCGATAAACCATTCATGGCCTTTTCTTTTTACCTGCCTTCCAACCGTTAGCAAGATTTTCGAGTCACCAAAACTTACATTCAAAGATTTCTCAAGTATCTTCAGTGCTTCATCTTTGGGTGGTAATTTCCTGATTTCTCTGGCGTTGAAACCATTAGGCAGAGCAATGCCAATTTCAGGGTTCATACCACGCTTAATAGATGCCTCTCTTGTAGCAGTTGATACCGAAATTACACCACTCAATTTTTTGAAAACAGAGGGAAGATACCACTGATAAATCCTGACAGGCAGCGTTACATCCTGGCCATGGTTAATAGACAAGCACGGGATGGGCAGCTTTCTTAAAAAAAAGGGCAAAACCCCGGCTGTAACCATGGATGAAAAAAGTACAATATCAGGCCGGAATTGCCTTATGCCAAGTGGTATCCTCCACAATAAAGTAACAAGAAAAAAAAATGTTTTTATACCAATAAATCGCCACGACGAATGCATGATTATGGTATAAAGTTCCACATCTTGGCGGCGTTTTACTGCTTCTATCATCTGAACACTTACATTCTGCATTCCGCCAACGCTTTTCAATGGTTGATTTTTTGGCGGATGCAGATGTGAAATATATAATATTCGCAACTTATCGATTTTAAGCCTCCAATACTTCTGTGTAGTACTCAAGTAGAGTTAAATTAATCGACTCCCAACTGAATTTTTTTGCCATTTCCAAAGATGATGTCGCCATTTTTGCCCGTAATCCATTATCAAGAATCAAATTTTCAATTAAGCTGTAAAAATCATCCGGAGAGTCAGCAGATGCAAGGTAGCCATTAACACCATGTTCCACTAACGATTTACTTCCTGTTGCATCGGCCACAACACAAGGCAACCCAGAGGCCATAGCCTCAAGAGTTACATTGCCAAATGTTTCCGTGTCCGATGGAAAAAAAAACAAATCACTACAGGCGTATGCCCGGGCCAGTTCTTCATCCTTCAGGAAACCGGTAAATACAGCACCCGGCAGTATCTCTTTCATTCCATTATAAGCAGGCCCGTCCCCAACAACAAGTACTTTGATCAGGGAATAATGCAATCTCAGCTTATTCACCACTTCAGCAAATAACCTGAGATTTTTTTCCCAAACCAGCCTTGATACGAAAGTTACAACAATCTCATCTGGCTTAAAACCTTTTTCCAAACGCCATTGTTCACTTCTGAATTTCGGGTTGAATTTTCCGGCTTCTATTCCCCTTGCCCATATTTTTAAATCACTCTGAATCTTATTTGACTTAAGTAAATCTGCCATAGACGGTGATGGAACAAATACCATCCTGCACTTCGAATAAAACCACTTTAAATATTTCCAGAGCAGCGGCTCAAGCAGCGATAACCTGTAGTATTTCAAATAGCTTGAAAAATGCGTATGATATGAAGCAACAACTGGTTTGTTTTTCAATAAGGCCCACTTCAGAGCTTTATAACCAAGTATGTCTGGTGTAGCAATGTGAATAATATCAGGATCAAAATCTTCAAGTTTTTTTCTTGTTTTTTTTGATAATGTTATCGATCCACGATACTCAGGCCGGCCGGGCAAGCTTATTGACGGAACAGGTATTAATGTTCCAGAATGTTCAAAAGCAGGGGGATCAATTGTTGGCCCAAAAACAAGTACATCCACATTTTTTGCGATTAGAAATCTCACAAGCCGGTTCAGGGTGAGTGAAACACCATCGCGAATATGGTTATAGTTACCGGTAAAAATTGCTACTTTGAACCTGTTCATAATGTTTTAATTGCATAGGGCAACTTTGTATCTTTACATCGACAAAGTCCATGAATTCGCGTCAGAATATACAAATTTAATGAAAGCTTTTGTTACCGGGGGAACCGGTTTTATTGGAAGTCACCTGGTAGACTCGCTAATAAGCGATCCGGATTGGAGTGAAGTTAAATGTCTTGTACGTAATAAGGAAAAATGGCTTGAAGGTAAAGCCTACAAAAAAATCCCGGGAGACATGCATTCTATTAAAGCAATTGATGAAGCACTTGAGGATGTTGATGTGATATTCCACATTGCGGCAATTGTAAAAGCACCAGGTCAGAAAGAACTTGATTATGCGAATGTAGAAGCAACTGAAAACCTATTCCGAATTGCTCAAAAAAAAGATATAAAGAAACTTGTTGTACTCTCATCACTTGCAGCAGCAGGACCTAGCAAGGGCAAGCCATTGGTTGAGGATGATCCAATGCAACCGGTGAGTATGTACGGGATATCAAAGATGAAAATGGAAAAGCTGATCCATGAAATTGCACTGCCCGGCCAGTCGATTACCATTCTGAGGCCTCCTGCAGTTTATGGGCCAAGAGAAAATCAGATTTACACACTATTTAAAATGATGAGCAAGGGCCTGGCACCCATAGTAGGTGATGGTGAACATCCAAGACTCTCCATTATTTATGTCAGCGATGTAATTCAGGGATTAATTAAAGCAAGTCAGCAAAAAGATAAAGGTGTTCACACATACTTTATTACAGGAGATTCCGATACAAACTGGAATCAGATCAGGGATATTGTTTCTGTGATTCTCGGGAACAAAATAGCCTCTATTCGAATCAGACCGGATTGGGTGAAAAAAATTGCCGGTGTTGTAGAATCCACAGCGTCATTTTTTGGCAGCTATCCCGTTATAAACAGGGAAAAAGCGAACGAGATGGTTCTTGAGTGGACGTGCTCTCACGAGAAGGCGGCAGACGAGCTAAATTATTCGCCCCAATATTCACTTGAAGAAGGGATTTCAAGAACTCTCAGATGGTATAAAAAACACAACTGGCTGTAGACATTATGACTCAATTTTCTTATAAAAATCTTCTGATAATATCTTTACTGGTATTTTCCTTTACATCAACAGCTTACGGGCAATTTGTTACAGATCTCAGCAGGCAGCTCCAAATCCCCGCAATAAAAAATATTAACAGCTCTGAAACTCACCTTTATGTTTTATCAGAAAGTGAAGGATTAGTGGTATTTCGTTCTTATCCGGATTCGCTTCAGTGGCTCTATTCTTCAACAGGCATGCAGGAACGCGGGCACATTCTGGATAGAGATATACGTTTTGCATATCTCTATGGTGATACACGCCGGTTGACGGTAATTGAACCAACATCCGTACTTGGTGTATACTCGTCAACAATACTGCCTTCACGCCCGCTTTCTGTTAAAAGGATAGGTTTGAGACTCTTTATTGCATTAGGTGATTCCGGTTTAGGAAAACTGAGCCTTGAAACTCCGGAAAGTGTGGATCGTGAAGTTGTTTTTTTGCCTGATACCAATGCCGTTACCGATCTTGCTACCGACGGCCAGCGTAACTTATACGTTTTAAAGAGAAGTAATGAAATCGCCATATATGAGGTTACGGAGGATGCTGTTCGCTTTAAGGAAAGCATAAATGTAAACCGGCAGTTAAGCAGAATTTTTCTTGCCAATAACGAACTAATTGGTTCTGACAGAAGTGGTAATCTTTTTTTTATCAATTCTGACGGGAATACACGAACAATTGCAATGGTTTCAGCTCCAGTTGACCGGTTGGGAATTTGGAACAATCATCTTGTGGTAAGAACCGAAGATCAAGAACTATGGATAGGCCCATTTAACAGTGATCTGAACCGATGGAAATCTGATTCCCGGGGTGGGAATTATTTCACAATCTCAGAAAGTAATCTCTGGATATCTGAGTTTAACATTCTTGCACCTGTGGTACAATCTTCGGGTTTTGCTAACCGTCATGAACTTGCAGGAAGCCAATCTGGAGATATCAAGCTAAGGAACATACCGGATGTCACCGTTTCATCTGGCAGGCCGCTCATACTTCCCATCGAATTTGAAAGTAATGTGGATATAAGCCAGGTTGCACTAAGTTATTCAGCGCCTTTCGACAATGCCCGTATTCGTGGCAATTCTTTTTTTTGGCAGCCTTCAGCTAATCAAACCGGAAGGCAAATGGTAACTATAACAGCTACAACCGCAGATGGACGAAGCGACGCTGTTTCATTTAACATAGACATCAGGCCTTTTAATGCGCCTCCAAGGTTTACTCCAGCCCGTCCGGTATCCATACCTGTCGGTGAGTTGTTTGAACTTACAGTTACTGCAGTTGATCCGGATGGAATGGAACAAAATTTGATAAGATATCTGGGTGTAGATTTGCCTGATGGGGCTGAAATCAATGAAAGAACCGGTTTGTTTACATGGACACCACAAGGACGGCATACAGGCAGGCACCAGTTCCAGGTAATTGCCACTGATCAATTCGGAGCTGCTTCCTCCCAAAGTTTTTCTATTAATGTGATTGAGGTTGATGAAGGTGAGGATGTAGAATCAGATATCTTTTAACCGCAAATGAGTTCATATTTCAGTAAAAATCTTACAGAGTGGTACAAAAAAAACAAGAGAGAACTGCCATGGCGGCAAACCAGTGACCCTTACAAAATCTGGGTCTCTGAAATTATGTTGCAGCAAACCCGAGTGGATACGGTAATTCCTTATTATGAGCGCTTTATCAAAGCCTTTCCTACTGTGCACGACCTTGCTGCGGCCAGCCAGCAACAGGTTCTTAAATGCTGGGAGGGTTTGGGCTATTATAGCAGGGGACGTAACCTCCACAAAGCAGCAAAAATGATTTCGGAACAGTATGGAGGAAATCTGCCATCAACGTATGAAGAAATCAGTAAGCTGAAGGGTATTGGGCCTTACACAGCCGCCGCAGTTTTAAGTATTGCTTTCAACCAGAAATATGCTGTAGTAGATGGAAATGTGATTCGGGTGATTACCCGTTTCTATGGTATTTCTGATGACATCCGCAAAACCTATACGAAAAAAAGGGTACAGGAGATTACCGATGAACTCATTCAATCTTCGAATCCCGGGGAATACAACCAGGCTGTGATGGAACTTGGTGCTTTGATTTGCACTCCAAAGAATCCGGCTTGTGAGCGTTGTCCCATTTCGCAGCAGTGTATATCACTGCAAAGGATGGAGACAGATGTTATTCCATATAAATCACCTGTAAACAAAATTCCCCACAAGGAAATTGCAGTAGGGTTGATTGTTAATGAAAATAATGAGTTACTGATTTCACTGAGGCCGGAAGATTCGATGCTCGGCGGACTTTGGGAATTTCCCGGAGGAAAAAAAGAAAAAAATGAAACCCTCCGGCAAACTGTAGTCCGTGAACTTAAGGAAGAACTGGGTGTGGATGTTGAAGTTTACACAAAATTCCGTGATTTAAATCACACCTATTCACACTTCAAAATAACAATGCACGCTTTTTGGTGTAAAATTGTAAACGGCCGCCCTGAGCCAAAATCAAGTACGGATTTGGTATGGGTTAGCCTGGACTCTGTTGACCAGTATCCATTTCCCAAGGCAAATAAAACACTGCTCAACAGTCTAAAACAAATGGAAGACCGGAACATGAGACGGTTTCTTGTATCATGATAAAACTTCCTCAGCTACGTAAAAGGACATTTCGGTCTCTTTTTGAATTGAAGCCTTACCTTGATGAAATAAACGACCAGGTAGAAAGGCCAGAGTATATCCATCATGATCCTGTTCAGTTTATGCACAGATTTAATGAGAAGTGTGATTGTGAAATTGCCGGTTTTTTTGCTGCTACAATGGCATGGGGGCGACGCGACATCGTGGTTGCGAAAGTGGATGATCTGCTTAAGCGCATGAATATGAAACCATATAATTTTGTAATGAACTACACGCCATCAGATTATGAGCGATTTTTAACCTTTCGTCACCGCACAATTAAGCCAATTGACATTCACGGAATAATTCTTTCATTGCAAAATATATACCGTAATCACGAAGACCTCGAGGCATTCTGGAAGATATCTTATTTAAAAGGTAAAGAGCTTGGCCGTCCATTTTTGGCAATTTTTCATGAAGATTTTTTTAGAATGTGTGATGATGCAGAAGTACGCACACGGAAACATATTTCCAATCCGGAAAAAGGGAGTACTTGTAAGCGGCTGTATATGTTTCTTCGATGGGTGGTACGAAAAAACAGTACTGTGGATTTGGGTATTTGGGATTTTATCCCGGCTTCAGAACTGCTTGTACCATTTGATGTGCATGTGGCCCGCCAGGCTCGGAGATATGGCCTTGTAACCCGCCGCACGAACGACTGGAAAACAGTGAACGAATTAACGGAAACACTGAAACTTATGAATCCAGGAGACCCCGCCCGATATGATTATGCTCTTTTTGGAATAGGAGCCCTTGGTTATGAGCTGCCAAAACGCTTTGTTTTGAATCGTGTATAGCGATGGAAGTTATACAAAATCACAAATCAATAGAATTAAATTGGCATGTTTTAAACCCGGTGAATTAATTTTCCGGATTTGAATTATCCTCCGCTCAACTCTCTGATACGGTTAACAGCAAACATCATGTAACCGATAATACCAGAAATGAATCCCTTCATTATAATGAAGAGGATATAACCACTGATGTACGAAGAGATAATCCGTATCCAGCCTTTGATATCCGAGATCCGGAAATAATGCTTATAAATCCATAATCCCACTGATCCGATAATAACAGCCGGCAGGGTGGTATTCATGAATGAATCAGTAAGCGGCAATTCAAGCAATGTCCACATAGGGATTAAAACCAGGAATGCCGCCATAGAAGCACCTACAATATAACTATTGAGCACCAGGTTTGAATAAAAGCTCTCCATCTCATCGCGGAAGAAAAACAGGGCTGGCAGCGACAGCATCGGAATGAGCAGCAGAAACATTGATAGTGGGAGAAACTGAGTGGAAGCTCTCACCGTTGCCTCATTCATCCAAACAGCAAGTTCAACTAATTGCTCATTATCACCGTGAATCTGCATCACTTCAGCATGAATAGAAAAATCCATAAATATCAGATTGATGGCCAGGAAAAAGAGGGTTCCGATGAGGCAAAATTTAAATGGATGCTGATATTCACTCTTATCAGTATGAATAAACGAATCCACTACGTTTCGAGGAGATTTCAGCGTATCAATGAATGTTTGAATGTATAATTTGATCATAAAAATTTTTTAAACATCGAAACTATTTTTTTCTTAAAACTCTTGTTATATTAGGTGTCTGTCTAAAAAATAAAAAATATTATTTAACATGATTGGAGTTAATGTAAAAGATAACGAAAGCATCGATCGCGCTATCAACCGTTTCAAGAAAATGGTTACACGTTCACGCATTCTCAATGAGTATAAAGAGCGGCAGCAGTATACCAAGCCATCTGAAATTAAAAGAGAGGCAATGAAAAAGAGTGTTCGCGAAGAAAGAAGGCGTCAGAGAGAAAATTATTGAGGCAGTTTTTTTAAAAAAGATGTGAGATAAACGCCACTGCCTTCAATTTCATTGACCCATTTGCGGTGGCTTTTGATTCAGGAATAACTGCTCTCTTCATTCCCATTTTTTCGGCTTCCCGTAACCTCTGTTCAAGAAAAGTAACTTTTCTAACCTCACCACCAAGCCCCACTTCTCCTATAAATAATTGGTTTCCCTCTACCACTCTGTCTTTCAGGCTGGAAGCAAGAGCTGAAATTACAGCAAGATCTGCGGCTGGATCTGAAATTTTCAATCCACCAGCAATATTCAGATAAACATCCTGGCCTGTAAAACTTAATCCGGCTCTTTTTTCAAGAACAGCAATGAGTAGTGATAGCCTTCGCTGATCAAATCCGCTTGCGGTTCGCTGCGGCGTTCCATAACTGCTCGAAGATACCAATGCCTGAACTTCTACCAAAATCGGTCGTGTGCCCTCCATAATGCAGGTAATGGCATTTCCGCTAACATCACTTGGCATATCTGGCAAAAACAGTGCTGATGGGTTAATTACCTCCTCAAGCCCGCTTTCTCTCATTTCAAAGACACCAACTTCCTGCGATGGCCCAAACCGGTTTTTAACGCATCGTAATAATCTGTAAAGGTGATTCTTATCTCCTTCAAATTGTAATACTGTATCCACCATATGTTCAAGAATACGGGGTCCTGCAATATCCCCTTCTTTTGTCACATGGCCTATCATCAGTGTAGTGATGTTTTCCTTTTTCGCAATTTGTTGTAGCAGTGCCGAGCATTCCCTGATCTGCTGTACACTTCCGGGGAGACTGGAAAGCTCATCGCTAAAGAGTGTCTGAAT